>NZ_JAKMRT010000016.1:0-33724 GCF_025772225.1 Campylobacter sp. IFREMER_LSEM_CL1097
GATAAAGACTTGATAAAGTCTTTATCATATAAAATTATTTTTCCCCTATATAAATAAAATGCTGTATACTTCCTTCAAAATTATATAAATTTATTAATTCATAATCTCCCCAAAATAATGGTTTAAAAGGTTTAAATTTTTCTTTTAATTCTTCAATCGTATTTGTAAAATTTATATAAGTAGATTCGCCATTTAATCTTGGACTAGATTTTACTTCCACTAAACCATTATCTTTAACATCTCCTGCAACAAATTCTTGATAAGCTTTAGAGCTAATCATTGTCGTGAAAATTATTGCTCCATCATTACATAAATCATAAAATTCTTCAATAGTTTTTTGAAAGTCTTTGTTTGGTAGATAATATAAACTTTGATTTGCAAAAATAAAATCCATTTTTACATCAAATAAATTTTTAAAACTAGAATTTGGTGTAATAACATGAAAATTATTTTCATTTATCCTAGGATCTTTTTTCCAAGTATTTTTTAAGCTAGGAACAATATCTATACCATAAACATTAATACCCCCCCCCCGTTACATCTTGAAAATACTTAGAATGAACTCCATTTCCACAACCAAAATCAAGTAAATTTCCACTTGTTTTGTTTAATTTGTATTTTAAGATTCTCTCATAAAATCTTATAACATGTCCATCTGGATATTGTAAGCCATATCCTTCATTGTCATATTTTTTAGTATATCCTGATAGTGAATTATCCATCATTTCTCCTTTAAATTTAAGATATAAATTGATTATACAATAAAATAAGTCTTTGTTATTTATTTTTTAACAAATTTACACTTAACAAAACAACAAAACTAAAAATTAAAAGTATGAGACTATAAATATGAGCTGTGGCAAAATCTAAATTTTCCATACTTTCATATATAGCAATACTAGCTACTTTTGTTTCCCCGCTTAAAGAACCACCTATCATTAATACTATACCAAACTCGCCCATAGTATGTGCAAAACTTATTACTAAAGCGCTGAGTATAGCCGGTTTGATACTTGGTAAGATTACTTTAAAAAGTGTGATGAAAGAATTTTTTCCCAAAGAAAAACTTGCTTCTATAATATTTTTAGAAATTAAAGACATTGCATTATATAAAGGATTAAACATAAAAGGTAAAGAGTAAATGCAACTTGCTATTACCAAGCCTTCAAAAGTAAAAGCTAAAGTGATATTAAAATATTTTTCTAAAAATTCTCCAAAAAAAGAATATTTTGAAAATAAAATCAACAAGTAAAAACCAACAACAGACGGTGGTAAAACTAAAGGTAAGGTTATTATAGTTTCTAGAATTTTTTTTGCTCTAAATTGCTTAAAAGTAAAAACCCAAGCAAGAAGTATGCAAAAACAAAACAAAATTATACAAGTAATAATAGAAAGTTTTATGGAAACTAAAAAAGGCGTCCAATCTATACTTAATAATAATTGCATCATTATAAAACTTTCTCAAGTCAAAAAAGACTTGAGATTATTTTCCTAAATTTGGCTCCATTTCTATAATTTTCCAAGGAAGTCCTTGAGTATTTAACTCATCCATGAAAGGTTTGGCGTCAAATTCTTCCATGTTAAACACACCTTTTCCTTGCCAAATTCCTTTAGCGATTAGCTTTGTTCCTATCATTGCAGGAACTCCAGTAGTATAGCTCACAGCTTGCGCTCCAGTTTCTTTAAAGCATTCTTCGTGATTACAAACATTGTAAATATAAACTTGCTTATCTTTTCCATCTTTTACACCACGAATCACACAACCTATATTAGTGTAACCTTTAGTACGAGGGCCCAAACTAGCAGGATCAGGAAGTAAAGTTTTTAAAAATTCTATTGGTATTATCTCTCTACCTTGATGCATAATAGGTTTAATGCCTAGCATACCAACATTTTCAAGACATTTCATATGAGTTAAATAACTTTGTCCAAAAGTCATAAAAAATCTTATTCTTTTTAGACCTTTGATATTTTTTACTAAACTTTCAAGCTCCTCATGATAAAGCAAATAACTATCCTTTACTCCTACTTCAGGATAATCCCACTCCATTTTTATTTCCATAGGTTCAGTTTCTATCCATTTTCCATTTTCCCAATAACGACCCTTAGCAGATACTTCTCTTAAATTTATCTCAGGGTTAAAATTAGTTGCAAAGGCATATCCATGATCACCTGCATTACAATCTAGTATATCAATATAATGAATTTCATCAAATAAATTTTGTTGCGCATAAGCACAAAATACATTAGTAACACCTGGATCAAAACCGCTTCCTAAAAGTCCTAAAATTCCTGCTTGTTTAAACTTATCATTTCTTAACCATTGTTCTTTATATTCAAATTTAGCTAAATCAGGATGTTCATAATTTGCAGTATCTACATAGTGAATATTAGTTTGAATACACGCATCCATTAAAGCAAGATCTTGATAAGGCAAAGCCACATTTAATAAAATTTCAGCTCCTGTTTTTTTGATAAGCTCTACAACAGCAGATGTGTCATCTGCATCTATTTGCTCAGTTTGAATTTCTATACCTAAACGCTCTTTTATAAAAGCTGCTATTTCATCACATTTACTTTTAGTTCTACTTGCTAGAGTTATTTTGCTAAAAACATCACTATTCATTGCACATTTTACAGTTGCAACGCGACTTACACCACCTGCACCTATAATTAAAAGATTTTTCATTAACTATCCTTAATTTTTTTGAAAATTGTAACAAAAAAACTTTATAAAGCATTGAAATAAAAAATAATTTTTATAATGTTTTTTTAAAATAAAACAAGTAAAATGATGATTTTTTAAATTTTTTAAGGACACTTATGAATTTACAAAGTGTGGAATTTTCTTATCCTATTATTATTACTTTTATTACCTATGCATTTTTAATGCTTTTTATAGGTTTTTATTTTTACAAAAAAAATCAAAATAGTAAAGATTATTTTGTTGGAAATGCATCAATGGGGCCGGTAATATCTGCCTTAAGTGCAGGTGCTTCTGATATGAGTAGTTGGCTTTTAATGGCTTTTCCCGGTGCTTTATACGCAGCTGGATTGGGACAAATTTATATAGCCATAGGTTTAAGTTTTGGTATGTTTCTAAACTGGACCTTTGTTGCTAAAAGATTAAAGATTTTTTCTCAAATAGCCAAAGAATGTATTACAATTCCTGATTTTTTTGAAAGTCGCTTTCATGATGATAGACATATTTTAAGAAGTATTTGTGCGGTAGTTATTTTAGTATTTTTTACTATTTACATTAGTGCTGGATTAGTAAGTGGTGCTAAACTTTTTGAAAGTGTATTTAATTTGCCTTATATTTTTGCATTAAGTATTGGATTTTTAGTTATTGTTTTATATACTTTTTTAGGTGGCTATAAAGCCGTATGCTGGACTGATATGATACAAGGACTTTTAATGATGAGTTCATTAATCATCATTCCTTTTGTGATGATTTTTGAACTTGGCGGCTTTGGCGAAGCTTTTTCTACTATAAATGATGTAAAACCTCAAGCTTTTGGTTTAGATGGTGGTGGTTGGCTAGTGGTAGCATCAACCTTAGCCTGGGGACTTGGATATTTTGGCCAACCTCATATTTTAATTCGCTTTATTTCTATAAAAAATGTAAAAGAAATTCCTACTGCGACTTTTATAGGCATAACTTGGATGATAATTTCTCTATTTGGTGCTGCTATGATAGGATTTTTAGGTATTGCTTATATAGCTAAATTTGATCTTACTTTAAATGATCCTGAAAGAATATTTATTGTAATGTCTCAAGTGCTTTTTAACCCTTGGGTGGCTGGAATTTTACTCAGTGCAATTTTAGCAGCCATTATGAGTACTGCAAGTTCTCAATTGCTAGTATGCGCTTCTAGCTTGGTGCAAGATTTTTATACACAAATCTTAAAAAGAAAAACAAATGATAAAAATATTACTTTGTTGTCACGCTTAGGTGTTTTGATTGTAGCGTGTGTAGCTTTTACACTTTCACTTGATACTCAAAGTCAAATTTTAAGCATAGTCTCTTATGCTTGGGCAGGTTTTGGAGCTAGTTTTGGAAGCGTTATTTTATTTTCTTTATTTTATAAAAATATGAGCAAAGAAGGTGCAATAGCTGGAATGGTTAGCGGGGCTTTAACTGTTGTATTTTATAAGCATTTTGGTTCAAATTTTATAGAAATTTATGAAATCATTCCTGGATTTTTAGTCGCAAGTTGTTTTATTATGATTTTTAGTATAATATTTAAAGCAAAAAAACACACAATAAAACATTATGAAAAAATGCTGAAAGAAATTTAAAATGTTTAAATCTTTTTTTTATTCTAAAAAATGGGCTTTATGGGCTTACTTGGGTCTGTTTTTTTTATTGTCTTCTTTATTAGCACAAACCTCTATTAATGTAGCAATAAATGAATGGTATAAAGAATTTTACGATGTTTTACAAGATGCAAAAAATCATAGCATAAATGATTTTTATCATTTTATTAAACAATTTTTATATTTAGCACTGCCTTATGTATTAATCGCTACTATCACGCAATATTTTGGAAGCATATATGCTTTTAAATGGCGCGAGGCTATGACTTTTGATTATATTAAATTTTGGCAAAAAAAAGATGATAACATAGAAGGCAGTTCGCAAAGAATTCAAGAAGATATCTATAATTTTTCAAAAATCATAGAAAGTTTAGGGTTAGCTTTTGTCAAAGCAATTATGACTTTAGTTGCTTTTGTACCAATTTTATGGATGTTAAGCGCACATGTTAATTTACCTATCTTAAAAGATATTAATGGCTCTTTAGTATGGATTGCATTTTTGGTTTCTTTAGGAGGTTTAGTTATATCATGGTTTGTAGGTATAAAACTACCTGGACTAGAATATAACAATCAAAAAGCCGAAGCTGCTTTTAGAAAAGAACTTGTTTTTGCTGAAGATGATAGAAAAAATTATGCAAGCGATGAAAGTATTTTAAGTTTATTTACCGGGCTTAAAATCAATTATAAAAGATTATTTTTACATTATGGGTATTTTAATATATGGCTTTATTTATTTGAGCAAATCATGGTTATAGTACCCTTTTTAATCATGGCTCCAAGTTTATTTTTAGGACTTATACAACTTGGAATTATCATACAAGTTGGTAATGCTTTTGACCAGGTTAGATCTTCATTTAGCATTTTTATCACCAACTGGACAACTATCACACAGCTTCGTAGTATTTACAAGCGTTTAGATGAATTTGAAAAAAATATAGAATATAGAAAACATTAAATTAATTTAAAATATATCATTATTTTTAAGCTAATTTTATAGTTTTGATTTGATATAATTTTGCGAAATTTTATTAAAGGAGTTTTTTTGGACCCCAGTCAATCTTTAGACTTAAATCAAACACTACCTACTGTTGCCTCTATTGATATAGGCTATTCTACTTTTATGATTCTTGTTGCATTAGCTTTAGTGCTTTTAAATGGATTTTTTGTTTTATCTGAATTTGCTATTGTTAAAGTGCGTAGATCAAAACTTGAAGAAATGGTAAAAGAGAAAAAACGCAATGCAAAAAAAGCTTTGGAAGTCACTTCAAAACTAGATACTTATTTAAGTGCTTGCCAACTTGGTATTACGCTAAGCTCTCTTGCTCTTGGTTGGATAGGCGAACCTGCTATTGCTAAAATTCTTGAAGTTCCTCTAGCAAATTTAGGTTTAGCTCCAGCATTAATCCATACCATAGCATTTATTATTGCTTTTGCTATTATCACATTATTGCATGTTGTGCTAGGCGAGTTGGTCCCAAAAAGCATTGCTATAGCCATTGCAGATAGAGCTGTTTTATGGGTTGCAAGACCATTGCATTTGTTTTGGTTACTTTTCTTACCTTTCATTAAAACATTTGACTTTTTAGCTGCAGTTTCTTTAAAAATTATAGGTATAAAACCTGCCAAAGAACACGAATTAAGT
The DNA here is from genome assembly GCF_025772225.1 of Campylobacter sp. IFREMER_LSEM_CL1097. Taxonomy (NCBI): domain Bacteria; kingdom Pseudomonadati; phylum Campylobacterota; class Epsilonproteobacteria; order Campylobacterales; family Campylobacteraceae; genus Campylobacter; species Campylobacter sp. IFREMER_LSEM_CL1097. The sequence goes on from NZ_JAKMRT010000016.1 coordinate 5,963, forward strand.
CACTCTGAAGAAGAGATTAAATTTATTGCGAGTGAAAGCCAAAAAGGTGGAGTTTTGGATGAATTTGAAACTGAAATCATACGCAATGCTGTCGATTTTTCAGATACAGTAGCAAAAGAAATCATGACACCTAGAAAAGATATGATTTGTCTTAATAAACAAAAAAGCTATGAAGAAAATATGCAAATAGTTTGTCAGTATAAACATACACGCTTTCCATACATAGATGGTTCTAAAGATATCATTTTAGGTATGGTGCATATTAGAGACATTATGCAAAATGAACTTAGCAAAGATAAGAAAAATTTAGATGATTTTCTAATCAAAATGATCCTAGTTCCAGAAAATATCAGCATATCTAAAGTTCTTTTCATGATGAATAAAGAACAAGTACATACAGCATTAGTAGTAGATGAATATGGCGGAACCGCTGGTCTTTTAACTATGGAAGATATTATGGAAGAAATTGTTGGTGATATTAACGATGAGCATGATGATTCTAGTCCACATTTTAAAAAGCTTGCAGAAAACATTTATGAATTTCAAGGAAGATATGAAATTAGTGAAGTAGAAGAAATGCTTGATATACGCTTTAATGAAGAATTAGAACAAGTCACTATAGGTGGATATGTTTTCAATCTTTTAGGACGCTTACCGGTGGTTGGAGATAGAATAGAAGATGAATTTTGCTACTACGAAGTCAAAAAGATGGATGGAAATAGCATAGAACGCATTAAAGTTGTACGCAAAAATACTGATGAAGAAGAGTAACAAACTCTTCTTTTTACTTTTCTACAACCCTCAAATCTTATTCATTTTAACTTACAAGGAAAATTTTTATGCAACTACATGATGAAATTAATCAATTTATGCAAGAATGCAAAAGCATTATGATATCGTCTTTAAATTTAAACAATCAAACCATATGTTCATATACTCCTATTATAAAAAACAAAAATGACTTTTATATTTATATTAGTGAAATTGCCGAACACTTTGAAGGAGTAAAATACAATAATAAAAACATAGAAATTATGTTTATACAAGATGAAAAAGATTGCATATCAATCTTTGCAAGAAAAAGGCTTAAATTTAGAGTAGAGAGTGTAGAAATAACAAGAGATAATCAGCTATTTGAGCAAGTATTAAATACTTATGAAAATGAAGACAATAAAGAAATAATTCAAGTCATTAAAAATATGCAAGATTTTCATTTATTTCAACTTATACTGAAAAATGGAAGATATGTTAAAGGTTTTGGAAAGGCATATGAAATTAATGAAGGAGCAATTAATTTAATTAATTCAAAAGGACATAAATAATTCAAGATGAGCTTTTTGCCCATCTTGATAGATTAACCATTTCTTTTTTTGATAATTTCTTCAGAAACATTTTTTGGAACTTCATCATAGTGATCAAATTCCATAGAATAAGTAGCACGGCCTTGAGTTTGACTTCTAAGATCGGTTGAGTAACCAAACATCTCGGCCAAAGGACAAAATGCTGTAATAATTTTATTACCACCTCTTTCATCCATTGAATTTACTTGGCCACGGCGTTTATTTAAATCGCCAATAACATCACCCATGTATTCTTCTGGAGTTTCAACTTCAACTTTCATCATAGGTTCTAAGATTACAGCACCTGCTTTTCTAGCACCTTCTTTAAAGCCCATAGAAGCTGCAAGTTTAAATGCCATTTCAGAAGAATCCACTTCGTGGTAACTTCCATCATAAACAGTTACTTTAACATCTTCAACAGGATATCCCGCTAAAACACCATTTTGTAATGCCTCTTGAACACCTTTATCAACTGCTGGAATATATTCTTTTGGAATTACCCCACCTTTGATATCATTTACAAATTCATATCCACTACCTGGTTCAAGTGGCTCAAGTCTTAAGAATACATGACCATATTGTCCACGACCACCTGATTGTTTAGCGTATTTGTATTCTTGCTCAACTGTTTTTCTAATAGTTTCACGGTAAGCAACTTGAGGTTGACCAACTTCTGCTTCAACTTTAAATTCACGAAGCATTCTATCAACGATAATTTCTAAGTGAAGCTCGCCCATACCTGAAATGATAGTTTGACCACTTTCTTCATCTGTTGAAACTCTAAAGCTTGGATCTTCTTGAGCTAATTTATTTAAAGCAATAGACATTTTTTCTTGATCTGCTTTTGTTTTAGGCTCAACAGCAACTGAAATAACAGGATCTGGAAAATCCATTCTCTCTAGAATAACTTTATCTTTTTCACTTGCCAAAGTATCACCGGTTAGTGTGTCTTTAAGACCAACAACCGCTCCAATTTCTCCTGCATATAAAGTTTTAATTTCTTCTCTTTTATTAGAGTGCATTTTCAAAAGACGACCGATTCTTTCTTTTTTATCTTTTGTTGAGTTGTATGCATAAGAACCGCTTTCTAAACTTCCTCTATACACACGAACGAAAGTTAATTGCCCAACAAAAGGATCAGTCATAATTTTAAATGCTAGGCCTGCAAACTCACCATCATCAGTTGATTTTACAGAAACTTCTGTACCGTCTTCATATTCACCTTTAATATTAGCAACTTCATCAGGAGCTGGTAAATAAGCAACAACAGCATCAAGTAATGGCTGAACACCTTTATTTTTAAAAGCTGTACCACAAAGCATAGGAACCATAGAAAGACTTAAACATCCTGCTTTAATACCTGCTTTAATTTCTTCTTGAGTAAGCTCTTCACCACCTAGGTATTTTTCCATTAATTCATCGCTTGTTTCAGAAACTGCTTCTATCATTTTTGTGCGATATTCTTCAGCCTTTTCTTTAAGTTCAGCTGGAATTTCTTTTTCTACATAATCAGTTGGTTTATTTTCATCTTCCCATACCAAAGCTTTCATGGTAATAAGATCAATTACACCTTTGAAATTATCTTCAGCACCGATTGGAATTTGAAGTGGAACTGGGTTGCCTTTCAAACGATTTTTGATTTGTTCTTCAACATTAAAGAAATTTGCACCAATTCTGTCCATTTTATTTACAAAAACAATTCTTGGAACACCGTATTTATTAGCTTGTCTCCATACGGTTTCTGATTGTGGTTGAACTCCACCTACTGAACAAAACACCGCAACTGCACCATCTAAAACACGCATTGATCTTTCAACTTCGATTGTAAAGTCAACGTGGCCTGGAGTGTCTATAAGGTTAATTTGATGGTTTTTCCAAAAACAAGTTGTAGCAGCAGAAGTAATTGTGATACCTCTTTCTTTTTCTTGCTCCATCCAGTCCATTGTAGCTGCACCATCATGCACCTCACCAATTTTATGACTCATACCTGTAAAGAAAAGAATTCTCTCACTAGTAGTTGTTTTACCTGCATCAATATGAGCTGCGATACCTATATTTCTAACTCTTTTTAAAGGAGTATTTCTTGACATATTTTACTCCTCTTACCAGCGATAATGAGCAAATGCTTTATTAGCTTCTGCCATTTTATAAGTATCTTCTTTCTTCTTGAATGAAGCACCTTTGCTATTAGCTGCATCTAATAATTCTGCTGCTAATTTTTCTATCATAGTTCTTTCGCTTCTTTTTCTAGCAAAAGAAATAATCCATCTTATAGCTAAAGCTTGTTGTCTAGCTGGGCGTACTTCTACCGGCACTTGATAAGTAGCACCACCAACACGACGAGATTTAACTTCTAATAAAGGCTTAATATTTTCAATAGCATCATTAAAAATTTCTATACCTTTTTTTTCTCCACCTTTTTTATCGATAGCTTCTAAAGCACCATACATAATAGTCGTAGCTGTGCTTTTTTTACCATCATACATTAAAGAATTAATGAATTTTGTGATTACTTTGTTTCCATAAATCGGATCTGGCAAGACTTCTCTTACCGGAGCTTTTCTTCTTCTCATAATTTTCCTTCAAATTTATAATTTTACTCAAACAAAATCAAATCTAACGGATTTGTCTGCAATTTTATTACTTAGCTGCTGCTTTAGGGCGTTTCGCACCATATTTAGAACGAGAAACGGTTCTTTTTGCAACACCTGCAGTATCTAAGGCACCACGAACAATGTGATACTTAACACCTGGTAAGTCTTTTACCCTACCACCGCGTACTAAAACAATGCTGTGTTCTTGTAGGTTGTGACCTTCACCACCGATATAACTAATAACTTCAAAGCCACTTGTAAGTCTTACTTTGGCAACTTTTCTTAACGCTGAGTTTGGTTTTTTAGGGGTTGTTGTATAAACCCTAGTGCAAACTCCCCTTCTTTGTGGACAATTTTTAAGCGCTGGAGATTTAGATTTCTCTAAAACTTTTTTGCGCTCTTTTCTAACCAATTGATTTATGGTAGGCACAATAATTCCTTTCTTTAAAAAATGTAATAAACTTTGGATAATATCTAAATTTTACTTACAAAAATATAAACTAAAAACAATTTAAATCTTTTTGCAAATTTTCTAAAAACAAACTCACATGATAAACATCGGTGCTTGCGTGATTTACATTAATACTTAGTGGAATAAAACATTGATTTTTTTCCTTGATAATTTTCCCACTTGTAAGAATAGGAAAAAAATAATTTTCTTTTTTAGGTAAATGTAAAGAGAAATTCTCAAAATTTATCCAAGGGATTGCTGAAATATTAAAAGAATTTTTAATATTCTCTTTTACAAACATAGTGTTTTCTTTAATGAGTTGTTTATCATGCTCGAAATTATGTAAAAAGTTTTGAAAATCTTCATTAAATTCAGTCCATAAAACACAAAAAGTCTTTGATTTTTCACAAAAAGCGGTATAACTTGGATGGATAATATCAAAACAAATTAATTTATCATCCTCTAAGTATAATTTAAATTCAGGTATTAAATTAACATTTTTACTTAAAAAATAGATAAAACTACCATAAAAAGAATATTTTTGATTTTTAACAAAAGAATAAAATTTACTAATATCTAATTAACATTTAATTCAAAAGAGCAGGGAAATTTAGTATAAAATTCAAAATGCCCTTTTCTATTGATTTATTTTTTTTGATAAAATCCACCAATAAAAACAAAAGAAGATAAAATGGGTTTTTGGGATAGCGTAGGCAAAGTAGCAAAAGATGCGGCGGCTAATTTAGATGCAAAAAGCAAAGAATTACAAGCTACGAAAATAAGATTAGAGAATAAAAGTAGCAATGAATTAAAAAACATCATAAACAGTGAAGGATTTTTTAGTGCTGGTAGAACAGAAAAAGCAATGGCTGTAAAAATTCTAAAAGAACGCGGAGAAATTGATTAAAAATTTCAAACAAATCCTATCTAAAAATAGATAGGATTGAAATCATTGTTTGTTGGTATTGTATTGTAAATAAACCACATGGGTAGCTAAATACTCTTCAAGACCATGTTTTCCATCAGCTCCACCTATGCCACTTTTTCTAAAACCTGCATGAAATCCTTGCATTGCTTCAAAATTTTCACGGTTAATATAAGTTTCACCAAATTTTATTTCTCTACTAGCTCTCATTGCTATATCTAAATTTTGCGTATAAATAGAACTTGTCAGTCCATATTCACAATCATTTGCCATATCAATTGCCTCATCAAGTGTATCAAATTTAGTAATTGGTAAAATCGGAGCAAAAATTTCTTTTTGCATGATCTCATCTTCATGCTTAACATTTGTAAGAACGCTTGCAGGAAAATAATATCCGCTTGTATCGGTGATTTTTCCACCGCATTCTACAACTGCTCCTTTATTCGTAGCTCTCTCAAGCATTGCTAAAGCATTATCAACCCCTGCTTGATTCACAAGCGGACCCATATCAAAATCGCCTTTCAAAGTGTTTCCAACACTTACTTTACTCATGGCTTTTACAAATTTATCTACAAATTCATCATAAACACTTGTATGCACATAAGCTCTTTCGGCACAATTGCAAACTTGTCCGTTATTGCAAATTCTACTTGCCTTAATCGCTTCTACCGCTAAATCAATATCTGCATCTTTACACACTATAGCCGGTGCCTTTCCGCCAAGTTCTAGAGAAACCTTAATGATATTTTTAGCTGCAGCTTCCATCACTCTAGTTCCTGCTTCAACACTCCCTGTAAGACTTACCATACCTATGTTTTCATTACTTGATAATTCATGTCCTACCACACTACCCTTACCTGCAACTAAATTAAATACACCTTTTGGTAAAGAACTTTGCGAGACAAGCTTTGCAAATTCAAAAGCATTATTTGGAGTTTCACTGCTTGGCTTTATAACAATGGTGTTGCCTGTTAGTAAAGCAGGTGCCATCTTTCTTGCGATTAGAAAAAATGGAAAATTCCAAGGTAAAATTCCACCAATTACACCAATGGCACTTTTATATAAATATATATGCTCATTAGCTCTATCACTTTGTATAATTTCGCCTTCATATCTTCTAGCCCATTCGGCAGTATAATCCATATAATCTGCCGTAAAATTAATTTCTACACTAGCTAAAGCTCTAGTTTTTCCTTGCTCTTGCATTAAAATTTCTGTTAAAAAATTAGCATTTTTGCGTATTAAACTAGCTATTTCTCTTAAATGATTTGCTCTTTCAATCGCTGGTTTAGCTTCCCAATTTTTTTGTGCCTTTTTAGCTGCTTCAATTGCTCTTTGTGTATCTTCTAAAGAAGCACTTGCCACTCTTGATATTACTTCTTTGGTAGCGGGATTTAAAACTTCTATAAATTCGCCATTGTGTGGGATAAATTCACCGTCAATATAATTTAAATAAGTTGTCATTTTTTCTCCTTTTTTAATCTAAATGAAATACTTCTTCCATATTTAGCCACTTTTGTCCTGCATGAGCTAAAGATATTTGGCAGGGATCTGTAACTTTCCACCATTGTTGTGTATTTTTATCTTTTGCCATCTTAGCCATATCTGCATCAAAATCAACACCTATATATTCAAAATATGCAAACAAATATTCTCCAAATAAATAAATAGAATAATTTTGTATATTACATTCTTTAATCATCTCACAAACACCTTTATAAGGCTTTGCATGAAGATCTTTATACTCTTGTATTTTTTCCTTTTTAATTTTTATAATTTGACCATATCTTTGCACCTATCCTCCTTATAAATTGATAAAGCATTTTTATAAAATATCTTGTCCAAATCTTTAAAAATATTTCCTTCTATGATAAATTTAGCCCATTTAGCTGGAGCTATTTTTGCCACAGGATAATTACTACCAAATATAAATTTATCTTCACTAAAAACATTCTTTAAAAATGAAAAACATTGAGATATAAAATCTCTATGAATTTTTATCGTAAAATCATCTGGTACGGAAATTTTTATCCATAAATTTGGGAAATCTTTTAATTTATGTAATATTTTTTTATATTCATCAAAATAGTTAATTTTAGGACTGCCCATATGATTTAAAACTACTTTTAAATTAGGATTATCAAATAAAAACTTTTCCAATATCCAAAGTTCTTCATTTTTCATGCAAGCTTCAAAAGGTATATTAAAAACATTTAGAAGTTCTAATTTTTCTTTAAAATCTGCTTCAAATAGTCTCTTAGCACCCTTTTTACTAGTATGCATTACCTCTCTAAAAGCACATAAGTGTTCTTTGTACTTTAAATCAGCTAAACAAATAAAAATACCATGTTCTTGTTTTTGCTTTAATGCAAATAAAGCTTCTTTTTCCAAATCATCACTATTTGTTTCAACATACATCGCACCTAAAAAATCAAATTCTTTATACTCATTTTTTGCCCTTAAAAAATCATAATTTTGTTCCAATCTATTATTGCCTTTTATCCACGAAATAGGCATTTTACTTAAATCCCAAAGATGCAAATGAGAATCAAAAATTTTTTGCATTTTTAAGCCTTTATTTTAGAACCAAAAAAACCATACCATGATACATATAAAAATAATGGGGCCATAGCCAAATATCCCATGCTTGTTCCAAAATAATCATTAATTAAACCCATGATAATAGGCATAATAGCACCACCAACTATACTCATAACAAGTAAAGAACCACCTAATTTCACTTGATTAAAAGGAAGATTTTTTGTTGCAACTGCAAAAATAGTAGGAAAAGAAATGGACATAAAGAAAAATAATGCAATTAAAATAACTATACTAATAAATCCGCTAGCAAAATACAAGCATACACATAAAGTCACATTAATAAAAGAATACCATCCTAAAATAGTCTCACCTTTAATTTTCTTCATCAAAGGCGTAGAAAGAATACGACCTAACATAAAAGCAATTAAAGCTATCGAAAAATAATAAGCCCCTTGTTCATCTTTTAGATTTTCATTATGCTCACTAAGATAATTTATAAAAAAAGCTCCTGCACTAACTTGATTTGCTATATACAAAAATTGTGCTAGCAATCCAAAATTAAAATGTTTATGCTTAAAAACTCCAATAGGTTTTGAGGTATCTTTTTGTTCATAATCACTACTTACTGCTGATCCTTCTGGAATTTTATTCAATGCAAAAGCAATCAAGATCAAAATAACAATTGCCGCAATACCAACATACACTAGCTGGACATTACCCATATTAGCAAGTAATGCAGCTTCTATTTGTTCTTTACTTGCACCTTCTTCTTGTTTTGTAATAGATAAAAACAAAGCTCCGCCTATGATAGGTCCTAAAAATTGACCCAAACCATTAAAACTTTGCGCAGCATTAATTCTAAAACTAGCATTTTTCTCATCACCAAGTTTTACCATATAAGGATTAGCACTAGTTTCCAAAGAACCAATACCGCAAGCTAAAATAAAAAAAGCAAATAAAAATAAGTAAAAATTAGCTAAATTTGTAGCTGGAATAATCAATAAACAACCTATTGCATACAAGATTAACCCAAAAATAATACCAATTTTATAAGAGTATTTATTTGCTATATATCCAGCAGGTAATGCTATGATAAAATAAGCACCAAAATAAGCGAGTTGCAAAAATCCACTTTCATGTTGAGTGATATGTAAATGATTTTGAAAATTCTTATTCATCACATCAATCAGCCCATAACTAACTCCCCATAAAAAGAAAAGAGAAGTTACTAAAATAATTGCTATTTTTATATTTTTAGAGTTATTTAACATATATCCTCCTTGTTATTAAATTTCATCCCAATTTAGAGCTCTATCTAAATGGATATATCCACCATCAGGAGTTAAAATTTGTCCTGTTGTGTGTGAAGCAAGAGGACTTAGTGTAAAAACTGCTGTGTTTGCTATTTCTTCTATAGTTGTAAAACGATGACCTAATGGTATGCATTTTGCTATTTTTTCATATTGAGCTTTTGGATTTGGAAAATTTGACAACCATTTTTCATAAAGAGGAGTCATAACTTCAGCTGGTGCTATAGCATTAACTCTAATATTATCTTTTGCAAAAGCGCAAGCCCATTCTCTTGTAAAACCTATTTGAGCAGCTTTTGCTGAAGCATAAGCTGAAGTTCTACCTTGTCCTGTTAAGCCGGTTTTACTTGTGATATTTAATATACTTCCTTGTTGCTTTTTAATATATGGTAAGCATTCTTTAGTCATAGTATAATAATGAAAAAGATTATTTTCATAAGATTTAATTAATTCTTCAGTTGTAGCATCTTCTATATGTAAATTATCATTTGCTCCAGCATTATTAACCAAAGCATAAATTCCACCATATATATTAACAACACTTTTAACAAGTGTTGAAATTTGTTCTGTATTTTTTAAATCTATTTGATAAAATCCATAATTTCTGCAAATGTCTTTTAGCTCATCATCTTTTTCTTTAGAAATTTCACTTCTTGAAAAAATAATTGGAATCCCACCTTCTAAAGCCCATAATTTAGCAATACCATAACCAATCCCTTTAGCACCACCTGTGATGATACAAATTTTGTTTTTAATTTTTAAATCCATAATATATCCTTTTTTATTAATTTAGCAAGTTGTAGCAAGTCTCCAAACTGAAAAATCATTTTGTTCATTTAACTCTGCCTTTACCAATTCTCCATTTGAAATTCTTATGATCAAATCTATAAGCTCATCACGCACTTCTTCTTTTGTCTTAATCCCATCTATAATACCTCCTGCATTAATATCAATAGCATCATTCATATTTTCATAACAAAAAGTATTAGAACTCATTTTAATAGTAGGCACAATAGCTGAACCTGTAGGAGTACCACGACCTGTAGTAAAAACGCAAATATTTGCTCCACCTGCCACCATAGCGCTAAGTTGTTCTATATCATTACCTGGCGTATTCATAAAAGTAAGTCCTTTGGAAATTACAGGTTTAGCATAATCAATCACATCCATTAAAGTTCTAGTACCTGCTTTATAAACACAACCTAAAGACTTTTCTTCTATAGTGCTAAGCCCACCTGCAATATTTCCCGGACTAGGATTTGCTCCGCGTATATCAGCATGAAAAGATTTAACTAAATTCTCATAGCCTAAAATCTTATCATATACCTTTTTAGCTACTTCATCATTTTTTGCTCTCTTAGCAAGTATGGCTTCACACCCTATAAGCTCTGTAGTTTCTGCTAAAATTACTGCACCACCTTCATCAATTACAAAATCACTTAAACTTCCTAAAGCAGGATTGGCACTAAGACCGCTATAACTATCGCTACCACCACATTCTGTGCCTAAAATCAAATCACTAAAATCGCCATCTGTTTTTTCCAATTTTGCAGCATTTTCAAGCATTTGATTTACTATTTTAACACCCTTTTCTATGGTATTTTTACTACCACCGCACTCTTGTATTACTAAATATTCAACCATCTTATAAGGTGTCACTTCTTTTATTTTTTCAGCTACTATTTTCGCTTGTATTACCTCACAACCAAGTCCTACAATTAAAACACCAAAAACATTAGCATTACTCCCATGGCCTATTAAAACATCTCTAGTTTGTAAAGCATCAAATTCGAGTTGAGAACAGCCATGTTGATGATTAATATATACTGCCCCATTGCATTTTTTGGCTATATTTTCGCACACCTTATTAGCACAATGCACGCTTGGTATAATAATGACTTTATTTCTCAAGCCAAATTTTCCATCTTCCCTTCTATAACCCATTATCTTTTTCATATTTATTCCTTATCCCCACGACCTCTAATACCTGCACTATTGTGAATATGCACCCATTCACCTTTATTAATATCACAACTTGCACTAGCTATAGCTTCTGCATATTTGATGACAACTTCATCTTTTTTTATATCTTTTAGTGCAAATTTATGTCCACTTGCAATATCATCTAAAAGTTCTATATTTTCCACGATTTCACCTTTTTTAAAATCACGCAAAGCAGTAGCGACATTATCTTTTTCATTGACTATAATATAGGCTTTCATAATTTTATACCCGTTTCTTTTTCTATAGTTTTAACAAGTTCTTTAGCTTCATTAAAACGAGTATTTAATTCTTCTTTTGTAGCATGTGATAAAGGATGGATGCTTGTATTTGCAAATTCAAATCCTCTAGCTTTTAAAAGCAAAGCAAATCCCATAGGAAAAGCCATACTCATACCAAATCTTATAGCTTTTAATAAACTTTTTTGAATCAGCAAAGCTCTATCTATATTTTTTTCATTGATTGATTTATAAATTTCACTCATAAGTTCTGGAAAAACACCACCTATACTAGTCATAGAACCCTTTGCCCCTATCAGTAGTGCTCCTGCATAAAATTCTTCTCTTCCTACAAAAACATCAAAATCACCAGGCACTACATCTAATATATGATTTAAAAGTAAAGCATCTCCACTGCTATCTTTTATACCCACAACATTATCAAGCTTTGAAACTCTTTCTATAAATTTCAAACTTAGTGCTGGTGCAAAAAGAGGGATGTTATAAATATACAAAGGAAGCTTCACTTTAGAAGATAAATCTTTAATATATTCAAAAAGTGCATCTTCACTTAATTTATAATAATAAGGCATAGCAAGTAATAAAGCATCAAGCCCTAATTCATATGCTTTTTGTGCCAAAGTAAAAGTATTTTGATAAACTGTTGATGCAATACCTGTAATAACAGGGAGATTATTTTTTGCAGCTTCTTTTGTAAGTTTCATTATTTTGACTTGCTCTTCTATACCTAAAGCTTGAGAATCTCCTGCACTACCATTACAAAATAATCCATTTAAACCTTTTGAGATACCAAATTCGCAGTATTTAATAAATTCGTTTTCATTAATATTTCCACTCATATCATATGGAGTTAATAAGGCTGGTAAAGTTCCCTTTAATATTCCCATATTTTTTCCTTTCATTTTTTGTATATACAAAAATATTTTTATATACAAAAAATATAGCTAAAAATAGAAATTTTTAAAAACATCAAAATGATAAAAAAACAATACAAAAGTCTTATAAAAGTAGTTATAATCAACCATCTAAAGCAAAAACTGCTAATAGAAAATATTTTTTATATCATTAAAAATGTTACTAAAAGTAAAAAATATGATAGAATTTATCTATTGAAAAAGGAGCAAAATGACACATCAACCAACATTAAGAGTTTTAAAAATTTTAGAATTATTGGGCAATAATAATCAAAAAAATACACTAAGCTCTATTGCAAAAGATTTAAATATCCCTCCAGGGACACTTTCTCCTATACTTCAAACTTTACAAGCTAAAAATTACATTAAATGTGATAAAAATAAATTTTACACATTAGATTATAAAATTTTAGAAATTAGCCGTTGCATTTCAATAAAAAATAGCGCATTAGAATTAATTAAAAAACATATGAAAAACATCAGAAACTTAACAGGACAAACATGCCAAATGGGAATATTAAAAGAAGGAAATGTATTTTATTTAGAAAAACTTGATTCGGATAATCAAATACAAATCAAGTCTTTTGTCGGTGCTTCATATCCAGCTTACGCTACATCTTTAGGAAAAGCATTACTAGAAAAGAAAACCTATAAAGAGCTTGAAAAAATTTATCCAAATCCTTCTTTTGAGAAAATAACGTCAAATACATTAAATAATCTAAAAGAGCTTTACGAAGAATTGTCTTCTATCAAAGAAAATAAAATAGCATTAGAAAGTGGGGAAATGAACCCAGAAATTGAGTGCATGGCCATAGGAATTGAATACGATGAAAAAATTATAGCTGCAATTAGTATTTCATATCATATATTTTACTCAAATGCAAATTTTAAAGAAAAAAATCAAAAAATTTTACTAGAAGAAAAATACAAAATAGAACAAGATTTAAAATTGTATTTCCCGGAATTAGAAAATATATATCAATAAAAATCCCTAATTAGGGATTTTTATTCTTTTTCTTTTAATTTAAGTTTTTGTTCTTGATATAATCCCGTTCCAACAGGAATCATACGACCTAAGATTACATTTTCTTTTAGATCTTCAAGATAATCAAATTTACCTGCAATACTTGCTTCTGTTAAAACTTTCGTTGTTTCTTGGAAAGAAGCAGCTGAAATCACGCTATCACTTCCAATAGCCGCTCTTGTTACCCCAAGTAACACAGGTTCAGCCACAGCAGGCTCACCACCATATCTTAAAATTCTTTCATTTTCTTCTCTGAATTTTCTTCTTGAAACTAAATCACCCACGATGAAGTTAGTATGACCACTATCTACAATTTTAACTTGTCTTAGCATTTGTGATACGATGATTTCAATATGCTTATCAGAAATCACAACACCTTGACCGCGATAAACTTGCTGAATTTCAGAAATAAGATAATAATGTAATGCTTTTTCACCTAAAATTCTAAGTACATCATGGCTTGAAATAACTCCATCGGTTAATTTTTCACCCGCATGGATAAACTCGCCATCTCTTACTTGAATACGTTTTGATTTATCTATCAAATACTCTGCACTACTTCCATCTTCTGCTTGAATAATGATTCTTTCTTTTGATCTTAAAGGCTTATCAAATCTAACAACTCCATCAATTTCAGCTACAACGGCAGTGTTTTTTGGCTTTCTTGCTTCAAATAATTCAGATACTCTTGGAAGACCCCCGGTAATATCTTTTGATTTAGCTGCTGCCTTTGGTGTTTTAGCTAAAATATCAGCTTGCTTCACCTTATCACCATCATTTACATAAATAACAGTTTTTGGCTCTAATTGATAACGCACTACTTTGTCATTTTCACCTATGATTAACAACGCTGGACGCACTCCACTTGGTAAATACTCATTAATAACAAGCGATCTTTTACCTGTTGCTTCATCAATTTGTTCATCAGCACTATAGCCTGATTCAATATCTTCAAAATTTATAGTACCTGCAACCTCTGCAATTACGGTGTTATTATATGCATCCCATTCAGCAATGATAGTTTTATCTTCTTTGCTTGATTTTGCTATGATAGCTTTAGGATTATCCACAAAAGCACTATCATCAAATTCAATCACGGATTCTCTTGGTATATAATGTCTTTTTGCTTCTCTATCATTTTCATCAGCAATAACAACAAAAACACCTTTTTCTTTAACTACATCACCTTTTTTAAGATTTTTAATCCTATCTAAACCATCGCCTTTGAGCATGTAAAATTTTAATGTGCCTTTTGCACCTGCTATAATATCTTGAGTGATAGGATCACCATCTTTTACTAGCAATTCACTTGCATAAGGAATACGATTTGGTATATTCCAACCTTCTTTGATCACTTCAACAATACTTTCATTTTCAGCTACTTCAACACCATCGCTATATGGAATATATAACTTACCTTCGATATTACCACTTACACCGGCAAGCTCATTAGCTTTTGCTAAATCATATTTTCTTAATATAAATTTAGCTTCATTGTTTTTTGCTTTAACGCTAACCACTACATCTTCATACGCATGTTCAATATGGATAGTTCCTTTAAATGGAGCTTTGATTTTTGGCTCAACAAGTAAAATAGCAGCATTGCGATGATTTGCAACGATAGTTTTACCTTGTCTATCTTCATAAGTGTTAAGATTATAAAATCTTACAAAACCTTCTTTGTGTGCTACTACTTGACGATCTTGTAAATCTGTACTAGCAGTACCACCACTATGGAAAGTTCTTAGTGTAAGCTGAGTTCCTGGCTCACCGATTGATTGAGCAGATATAATACCTACAGCTTCACCTGGCTTAACTAATTTGCCCTCACCTAGGTTAATACCATAACATTTAGAACAAACTCCTTTTTTAGCTTTACAAGTAATAGGAGTTCTAATACTTACACTCTTTACACCACTTTCAACAATTACTCTAGCTTTTTCTTCATCTATTAAAGTACCTTCTGAAAATAAAATTTCATTAGTAATAGAATCAATAATATTTTCAGCTAAAACTCTTCCTAAAATTCTTTCCTCTAAGGTTTCAATCACAACACCATCTGCTGTGATTTCATTAATTTCAACACCCTCATGTGCACCACAATCATCCATTGTAACTTTTACATTTTGTGCCACATCGATAAGCTTTCTTGTTAAATAACCTGCATTTGCTGTTTTTAATGCTGTATCCGCAAGACCTTTTCTAGCACCATGAGTTGAAATAAAATATTCAAGAACATTAAGTCCTTCACGGAAATTTGAAATAATCGGTGTTTCAATAATTGAGCCATCAGGTTTTGCCATAAGACCCCTCATCGCAGCAAGCTGTGAAATTTGAGCTGCTGAACCTCTAGCACCAGAATCTGCCATCATATAAATAGAGTTAAATCCTTCTTTATCTTTTTTAATTAACTCCATCATATCTTTTGACAAGATATTATTAGTGCTTTTCCAAATATCAATAATCTTATTATATCTTTCACCCGAAGTAATCAAACCTAAATTATATGAATTTTGAATTTCTCTTACTTGCTTTTTAGCTTCTTCTATGCTTTTTTGCTTTTGATCAGGCACAATAATATCAGCAATTGAAATAGAAATACCTGCTTTTGTTGCATATTCAAAACCAAGATCTTTTAGTTTATCTAAAAAGCTAGCACTTACTTCAAGGCCACCCTCTTTATAAACATAATCAACCAAAGCTGCAATATCTTTTTTCTTCATGACTTTATTCCACATATTTTCAGGAACAAAATCAGGTAAGATAGACTTAATAATCAATCTACCCGCGGTTGTTGTGATTTTTCTTCCATCAACCACACTTCTAATGCTTGCATGAATATCTAAAGATTTTGCTTCTAGAGCAATCATAACCTCTTCAATACCTGTGCAAATTTTATGCTCACCTTTAGCACCATCTTTTTCTAAAGACAGATAATAAATCCCCAAAACCATATCTTGAGAAGGCACAGTTACAGAACGACCACTTGCTGGAAGCAAGATATTCATAGATGAGAGCATTAATACTTTACACTCAGCTATTGCCTCTTGAGATAAAGGCACATGCACAGCCATTTGGTCCCCGTCAAAGTCAGCATTAAATGCCGCACACACTAATGGATGAAGTTGAATCGCTTTACCCTCTACAAGCACAGGATGAAAAGCTTGGATAGAAAGTTTATGCAAGGTTGGAGCACGGTTAAGCATTACAGGATGACCTTTAACAACCTCTTCTAAGCACTCCCAAACCTCATTAGTTTTGTTTTCTATCATTTTTTTAGCTTGTTTTACGGTAGTTGCATAACCTTTTTCTTCAAGCTTAGCTAACAAATGTGGTTTAAATAATTCTAAAGCCATTTTTTTAGGTAAACCGCATTGATCCATTCTAAGTTTTGGTCCAACAACAATAACACTACGACCTGAGAAATCCACCCTTTTACCAAGTAGATTTTGTCTAAAACGACCTTGTTTACCTTTGATAATTTCACTTAAAGATTTCAATGGGCGCTTATTTGCACCTTTAACTGCATTTGCTCTTCTGCCATTATCAAACAAAGCATCAACTGCTTCTTGTAGCATTCTTTTTTCATTTCTAATGATAATTTCAGGTGCATCAAGCTCCATAAGTCTTTTTAAACGCGTATTTCTATTGATAACCCTTCTATATAAATCATTCACATCAGAAACTGCAAATTTTCCACCATCTAAAGCTACCAAAGGTCTTAAATCAGGTGGTAATACAGGTAAATTTGTGATCATCATCCACTCAGGACGATTTGGTACTACTTCATCAATATTTGTATTGCTATTTAAATTACTATTTAAGAAATTTTCTACCACTTTTAAGCGTTTGATGATAGTTTTTTTCTTTGCTTCTGAATTAGTTGCTGCAATATCTTCTTTTAATTTATTTAAAAGCTCGACAAGATCTAAATTTGCTAGTAAATCTCTAACAACCTCACCACCCATTCTAGCTTTAAATCCACTACTTTCATAGCGTTGCATTAAATTTAAATACTGCTCTTCATTTAACACATCACAAAATTCAACTTTTTTAGTATTTTCATTATCATAGTATGCATCACCTGGATTTTCTACTATATATGCTTCATAATATAATACGCGTTCTAAGTCTTTCATCTTTACGCCGAGTAAAGTACCGATACGACTTGGTAAAGAGTTCACATACCATATATGTGCTACTGGGGTAACTAGCTCAATATGCCCCATTCTTGAACGACGCACTTTAGAACTAGTAACTTCAACACCACATTTTTCACACTTAATGCCCTTAAAACGCATTTTTTTATACTTACCACAAAGACACTCATAATCTCTTACTGGTCCAAAAATTTTAGCACAAAAAAGCCCATCTCTTTCAGGCTTTAAAGTTCTATAATTAATCGTTTCTGGTTTTTTTACTTCCCCATAAGACCATGATTTGATTTTTTCAGGACTTGCAAGTCTTAATTGAAAAGCTTCAAAGTCTCTAGGTCTGCCATCTTCTTTTATTTCGATAGGTTTAAATTTACTCATTATTCTCATCCTTATCAAAAATCTCAACATCTAAAGCAAGAGATTTTAATTCATTTGTAAGTACAAAGAATGTCTCTGGAATACCTGTTGCTGGAACATTCTCGCCTTTTGTTAAAGCTTTATAAGCACTAAATCTACCCTCAACATCATCAGATTTAATAGTAAGCATTTCTCTTAAAGTATGAGCTGCTCCATAAGCTTCAAGAGCCCAAACTTCCATCTCACCAAATCTTTGCCCACCAAATAATGCTTTACCACCAACTGGTTGTTGTGTTACTAAGCTATAAGGTCCAGTGCTTCTTGCGTGAACTTTTTCATCTACTAAATGGTGTAATTTAAGCATATACATACATCCAACATGCACACGCTCTGCCATTTTTTCACCAGTTCTTCCATCATAAAGTTCGCTTTTTCCATCCATAGCTATTTTAGCCATTTCAAAAAGCTTACCAAATTCTTCAACCGTTACACCTTCAAATACAGGAGTAGCAAATTTTACCCCTTTAGCCCAATCTCTAGCATAAGAAATAAGTTGCTCATCATTTAAAGTTTGTACAAATTTCTTTTCTAGCTCAAGTCTAGATACACTACAAATTTCAAGAATTTTTTCGCGTAATTCTTTTACAAAATCTTTTTGTTTTCTATCAAAAATTTCTTGAATTTGATCACCTAGTCTCATACCAACAATCCCTAAGTGACTTTCAAGAATTTGTCCTATATTCATACGACTTGGAACCCCTAGAGGATTTAAAGCTATATCAATAGGTCTTCCATCAGGTAAATAAGGCATATCAACTTCTGGAACGATATTAGATACAATACCTTTATTTCCATGGCGTCCTGCCATTTTATCCCCAACTTTTAATTTTCTCTTAGTCGCAATATATACTTTAACAAGTTTTACCACTCCACTTGGTAAAATATCATCTTTTTCTAAAATTTCTAATTTTTCATCATGCTCTGTTTTAAGCTTTTTCTTCTCGTTTTGGAAGTGATTTTTTAAATCATCATATTCTTTTTGCACTTCTTTAGAATAAGCTTTAACTAAAGAATTTAATGCAAAACGATTAATTTTTTCCAACTCGGTAATTTCTACCTTGGAACCTTTTTTATATTTAACACCATTTATTTCTTCGTCTGAATTTAAAGGTGATTTAGAAAGCAAAGAACATACTCTTAAAGTTTCTTCTCTGTCCATCATCAAAAGTCTATCGTGATGTTCTTTTTCAAGATTTAATTTTTCATCATCATAGGCTTTTACAGCACGAGCATCTTTTTCATAACCTTTTTTAGTAAATATTTTTACATCTACAACAACACCTTCCAATGAAGCAGTTGCATATAAAGATTTATTTACAACATGTCCTGCCTTTTCACCAAAAATAGCTCTTAGTAATCTTTCTTCAGGCGTAGGTTTTACCTCACCTTTAGGTGAAACTTTACCTACCAAAATCATACCAGGCTTTATATGAGTTCCTATTTTTGCAATACCACTCTCATCAAGATGTGCTAAATCTTCCTCTTTAACATTTGGAATATCTTTTGTAATCTCTTCAACGCCATCTTTAAGTTCTCTAGCCTCTACTTCTTTTTCATAAATATGAACACTAGTGAAAGTATCTTCGCGTAAAATTTTCTCACTAATTACAATAGCATCTTCATAATTATATCCATGCCATGGCATAAATGCGATCAAAGCATTTTTACCAATAGCAAGCTCTCCTTGGTCCATACTTGGACCATCTGCAATAATTTGACCTGCTTGAATAAATTCGCCTTTTTTCACAATCGGGTGTTGAATAAAAGTTGTATTTTGGTTAGTTCTTAGATTTTTTTCCATTTTATAATGATCAATAAATGGTCCATTTTCATCTTCGCCCAAAATAAAAATATTTTTATTATCAACTTTTTCTACAATACCTGCTCTTTTAGCTTTAATAGCTTCCCAAGCATCACGTGCAATGATTTTTTCCATACCAGTACCTACTATAGGTGCTTGTGCGGTTAGTAAAGGCACTGCTTGACGCTGCATGTTTGAACCCATCAGGGCTCTGTTTGCATCATCATGCTCCAAAAATGGAATCAAAGAAGCTGCGACCCCTACTATCATACCTGAACAAAGATCAATCAAATGCACTTCTTCTCTTCTTGCTAAGATTGTTTCACCATCTTGTCTTGCTTCAACAAATTCTTCAACAATATTACCTTTTTCATCAATTTTAGTTGAAGCAGCTGCGATCACTAAACCTTCTTCTTGAGTAGCGGTTAAATAAACAATTTCATTGCTTACTTTTCCATTTTCTACTTTCTTATAAGGTGCTTCAACAAAACCTAGATCATTTACTTTAGCATAAGTTGAAAGCGTATTAATCAAACCGATATTTTGACCTTCTGGAGTTTCAACAGGGCAAATTCTTCCATAATGCGTTGCATGGACATCACGCACTTCAAAACCCGCTCTTTCTTTTACTAAACCACCCTCGCCAAGCGCAGATAAACGACGCTTATGAGTTACCTCGCTTAATGGATTTGTTTGATCCATAAATTGAGACAATTGACCACCGGTAAAAAATTCCATAATTGTCACAGTAATTGTTTTAGGATTGATTAAGTCATAAGGCATTACTTTATCAATATCTGCATTTAATGCGGTAAATTTATCTCTAATTGATTTTTGCATTTTAGCAAGACCCACATGAAGTTCATTAGCTAAAAGCTCTCCAATCGATCTAATACGACGATTACCTAAATGATCTCTATCATCAATATGGCCTCTACCATTTTTTACTTTAATTAAATATTTTGCAGTTTTTACTATATCTTCATTTGTTAAAACTGTAACATATTCAGGTGTATCTAATCCTAGTTTATGATTCATTTTCATACGACCAACTTTTGTTAGATCATATCTTTCAGGATTAAAAAATAAATCATTTACAAAAGCTTTTGCAGCATCTTTTACTACAGGCTCACCTGGTCTCATTACTTTATAAATTCTAATAGCTGCTAAATCATTTTCATCTTCTATATTTTCAGTTTGTTTTAATAATTTTAAAGTCTCATTATCTTGAATGAAAGAATTAATAATAGCAGCATCAACTCCATTTGCTAAGTCATTTGCAATATCAAATTGTTTTTCTTCTTTAATTTTAGCTAATTTTCCCTCATCTAATAGCGTTAAAGAATCAAACAAAACCTCACCGGTTTCTTTATTAATAATAGGGTTAGCTAAATATCTATTTGTTAAAATTTCAATTGGATATTCAACCCATTTAACACCGTCTTTTATAAGTTGCTCAGCTTTTTTCTTTGTCATTCTTTTACCGGCTTGGTGTACAACATTGCCTTTTTCATCTTTTAAGTCATATTCGACTCTATCTAAAAAGTCATTTGGATTAAATTCAGTTAAAAATTTATCTTTTTTAACATGAATAGTTTGTATAGGGTAAAATAATTTTATAATATCTTGCTTTTTATAACCAAGTGCTCTAAATAAAATAGTAATAGGCACTTTCCTTCTTTTATTAATACGCACATAAAGCACATCTTTTGCATCATATTCAAAATAAAGCCAAGAACCACGATCTGGTATAATTTGAGCTGTATATACTAATTTATTTGCAACAGTAGAACTTTCTTCTTCTTTAAAAATAACACCTGGACTTCTATGAAGTTGATTTACAACAACTCTTTCAACCCCATTAATTATAAAAGAAATTCTATCTGTCATTAAAGGAATTTCTCTAATATAAATTTCTTGTTCTTTGATATCTTTTATACCGATTTTTTCACCCGTTTTTTCATCTTTTTCATGTAAAGTTAAACGGATTTTCATTTTCAAATTTACAGAATAAGTTAAACCTCTTTCCATGCACTCTCTAATGGTATATTTAGGTTTACCTACTTCACTACTTACATATTCTAAACTTAATCTATTTTGCGGATCATGGATTGGAAAGATAGATTTGAAAACTTTTTCAATTCCACTTTCTGAATTTTTTGCATCTAAATTTAAAAAATAATCAAAACTCTTTTTTTGTAATTGTAATAAATTTGGAATGTCTATTTGTTGTGGAACATTCGAGAAGTCTATTCTTAAACGATTTCCTGATTGTGAATTTAACATATTATTATACCCCATGGTAAAAGTATTGAAAGAAAGAATCCTTATTAAAGGAAAACAAGAAAGGATATAAAATCCTTTCTTTTAAAAATAAAAAATTATTTAAGTTCAACCTTAGCGCCAGCTTCTTCAAGTTGTTTTTTAGCTTCTTCAGCTTCAGCTTTACTAACACCTTCTTTAAGAACTGATGGAGTTTGCTCAACTGCATCTTTTGCTTCTTTTAATCCAAGACCAGTTAAAGCACGAACAACTTTAATTACATTAATTTTTTTATCGCCACCATCTTGTAATACAATATCAAATTCAGTTTTTTCTTCAGCAGCACCGCCAGCAGCACCCGCAACAGCAGCACCCGCAACCATAACTGGAGCAGCAGAAACACCAAATTTTTCTTCAAATTCTTTTACTAATTCTGAAAGCTCAAGAACACTTAGGTTAGAAATAAATTCTAATACATCTTCTTTAGTAATTGCCATTTTTTATCCTTTTTATAATTTTATTCAGCTTCTTTTTTTTCTTTTAATGCATTTAATCCAATTGTAAAATTGGTGATTGGTGCATTCCAAACTTGCAAAAGCATAGCAAGTAATTCATTACGAGAAGGCATTTTAGCTAAAGCTTTAACTTTATCTACAGAAGCAACTTCGCCTTCGATAAATGCAGTTTTGATCTCAAATGCTTGATTAGCTTCGCTAAATTTATCAGCAACTTTTGAAACATTTAATTGGTCTTCACCCCAAAGATAAATATTAGTATCTTTAAGTTCCATTCCATCTTTGCCGGCATTTTTAAGAGCAATACTTGCTAAAGTATTTTTAATAATTTGAACTTTAACATCCATTTCTCTCGCATTATTTCTTAACTCTTCAAGTTTTTTAGTATTTAAACCCTTATAGTTACAAACTACAACAGCCTCACTAACTTTAAAACCTTCTTCAAGTTTAGAAACAAGTTCAACTTTTTGGCTTTTAGTCATCTTTACTCCTTTCCGACCGGTGATTTCAAGCAGAGCAGAAAAATCTAATTAAGTCCTAGGACCTCGGCTATCTCCAATCTAAGATAAAAATTAGATAAAATAAAAGTTATTATCTTATCTAATTTTTATTAATGAGAGTAAAACTCTCATTAATTTTATTTTGTATCAAGTAATTCTTGAGTATCAAGAGAAAGAGAAGGACTCATAGTTAAAGAAAGACTAGCATTTTTAATATATCTTCCTTTTGCAGCAGCTGGCTTGTGTTTATTAATAGCTTTTACAAATGCTGTCATATTTTCTTTTAATTGTTCTTGAGTAAAGCTAACTTTACCTAAACCTGCATGGATATTTCCTTGCTTATCAACACGGAAGTTAACTTGACCATTTTTAGCATTATTCACAGCTTGTGCAACATCCATTGTCACAGTACCTGTCTTAGGATTTGGCATTAAACCTTTAGGTCCTAAAATACGACCTACTTTACCAACTAAACCCATCAAATTTGGAGTAGCAATTAAAACATCAAAATTCATATTTCCTTTTTGAATTTCTTCTACTAAATCATCACTACCAACTATATCAGCACCTGCATTTTTTGCCTCATCAGCTTTTGCATCTTTTGCTATAACAGCAACACGCACTTTTTTACCTGTACCACAAGGTAAAACTACACTACCTCTTACCATCTGATCTGCATGTCTTGGATCAACATTTAATTTTAAAGCAATTTCAACTGTTTCATCAAATTTAGCAGATGCAAGAGTTTTAACTGTGCTTATTGCTTCATCCATTAAGTAATTTTTATTTGAATCTATTTTTTTTAATAATTCTGTAAATCTTTTAGTATTTTTTGACATTAATTTTTCTCCGCATTTTATATAAAGTGCTACCGCCTTTTTAAACTCTTGGCGGTAAAGAGTATTAATCTACGATTTCAACACCCATAGAACGAGCAGAACCCATAATAATCTTAGCAGCTTGCTCTCTATCTTTTGTGTTCATATCAGCTATTTTTTTATCAACAATTTCTAAAACTTGTGCTTTAGTTAATTTACCTACTTTATTTTTTAAAGGATTATCCGCACCTTTAGAAATACCTGCAGCTTTTTTGATTAAATCAGTAGCTGGTGGTTGTTTTGTGATAAATGTAAAGCTTTTATCTGCATAAACAGTAATAACAACTGGAATATTAAAGCCAGCCATATCTTTTGTTCTTTCATTAAATGCCTTACAAAATTCCATAATATTAACACCTTGTTGACCCAAAGCAGGACCAACTGGAGGTGATGGATTAGCCTTAGTAGCAGCTATTTGTAATTTTATTTCTCCTACGACTTTTTTAGCCATAACCTTACTCCTTTACTTGCTATATTATCAAACTATTTTTTCAACTTGAGAGTATAAGATCTCTACTGGAGTTGATCTGCCAAATATTGAAACATTTAGCTTTAAAACCCCTCTAACCATATCATATTCTTCTACAATACCAACAAAGTTTGCAAAAGGACCTTCGGTTATTCTTACACTTTCTTCTTTATCAAATGAAATTTTAGGTTTAGGTGCTGCTTTATTTTTCACCTTTTCTAAAATAAGATTGATATCTTTTTCACTCAATGGGGTTGGTTTTTTACTTTCCCCTATAAAACGACCAACTTTTGGCAAAGATTGAATTTTATGCCAAAGTTCTGTTGATAAGTCAATATTGGCAAATACATAGCCTGAATACAAACTTCTTTCGCTTATTTTTTCTTTACCATTTTTAAATTCAATCACATCTTCAGTTGGAACAATTACTTCTAACAATTGCTCTTGAATTCCATGATCTCTAACTAAATTTTCTATGGCTCTTTTTACAGCCATTTCACTACCTGCATAAGTTTGAATTGCATACCATTTATGATTCATTATTTTATCCTATAATCTTAGATAATGAAAATGACATAATCAAGTCAACCAATGCTAAAAATAATGAAACAACAGTAACAACTACAAAAACGGTAATATAAGCATTTCTAACTTGCTCTTTCAAAGGCCAAATAACTTTTGATAATTCAGCTTTTGACAATTTAAAATAAGTTATTAGTTTTTCCATATTTAACCTTATTTTGTGGCAGGGCAAGAGGGATTCGAACCCCCAACCATCGGATTTGGAATCCGGCGCTCTACCGTTGGAGCTATTGCCCTAAGGGCTTTTATATAAAAGCCTTAACTTTTTAATTTAACTTCTTTATGAACTGTATGTTTTTTTAATCTTGGGCAATATTTTTTTAATTCTAATTTTTCAGTTGTATTTTTACTATTTTTAAAAGTACTGTAATTAATATCACCGCACTCTTCACATTTCAAGCCAACTTTAATTCTCATTTTTATTCCTTAAAAAGCGAGATAAAATCTCGCTTATGATTATTTAATAATTTTAGATACAACACCTGAACCAACAGTACGGCCACCTTCACGGATAGCAAAACGAGTACCTTCTTCAAGCGCAACTGGTGCAATAAGACTTACAGTAATTCTAACATTCTCACCTGGCATAACCATTTCAACGCCTTCTGCAAGTTGGATAGAACCAGTAACATCTGTTGTTCTTACATAGAACTGTGGTCTATAGTTATTAAAGAATGGAGTATGACGACCACCTTCATCTTTATTTAAAATATAAACTTCTGCTTCAAAGTCAGTATGTGGAGTAATTGATTTTGGCTTAGCAAGAACCATACCACGAAGAACATCTTCTTTTTTAGTACCACGTAGAAGAACACCTACATTATCACCTGCTTCACCTTGATCCATTTCTTTTCTAAACATTTCAACACCAGTTACTGTAGTGCTCTGTGTTTCTCTAATACCAACTATTTCAATAGTATCACCAACTTTAACAACACCTTTTTCAATTCTACCAGTAACAACTGTACCACGACCTGAAATTGAGAATACATCTTCGATTGGCATTAAGAAATCTTTATCTGTATCACGAGCTGGAGTTGGAATATACTCATCAACTGCTGCCATAAGATCTAGGATTTTTTTAGACCATTCACCATCTTGTCCGGCTTTTGCTTCTTCAAGAGCTTGTAAAGCAGAACCTGAAATAATTGGAGTATCATCTCCTGGGAAGTCATAAGAACTTAATAGTTCTCTAATTTCCATTTCAACTAATTCTAATAATTCAGCATCATCAACCATATCAGCTTTATTCATGAAAACAACGATATATGGTACACCTACTTGGCGAGAAAGTAAGATGTGCTCTCTAGTTTGTGGCATTGGACCATCTGCAGCAGAAACAACAAGAATAGCACCGTCCATTTGAGCAGCACCAGTAATCATATTTTTAACATAGTCAGCGTGACCTGGGCAGTCTACGTGAGCATAGTGACGATTTTCCGTTTCATACTCAATGTGAGAAGTTGCAATAGTAATACCACGCTCTTTTTCTTCAGGAGCATTGTCGATATTATCATAATCTTTAAGCTCAGCCAAACCTCTTCTTGAAAGAACAGCAGAGATAGCAGCTGTTAAAGTAGTTTTACCGTGGTCAACGTGACCAATAGTACCAATATTTACGTGAGGCTTATTACGTGAAAATTTTTCTTTAGCCATCTTTTTCCTCCATATAAAATTTACAAACAAATACTAATTTATGTTTTATAATCTTTTGAAATCAATGGAGCTCATAGCGGGACTTGAACCCGCGACCTCTCCCTTACCAAGGGAGTGCTCTACCTCTGAGCCATACGAGCGCTCAGAAAAATTAAAAACATAAATTATAAAATTTTGGAAATTGAAACTGCTAGAAATTCTGAATTTAAAAACAGCTCCCAGTTTCACTCTACCAAAATTAGGTTGGAGCGGGAAACGGGACTCGAACCCGCGACCCTCAGCTTGGAAGGCTGATGCTCTAGCCAACTGAGCTACTCCCGCAAAGCAATGGTGGTGAGTCGTGGATTCGAACCACGGAAGGCGAAAGCCAGCAGATTTACAGTCTGCCCTCGTTGGCCACTTGAGTAACTCACCATGATAAAAATGCTTTTTATTTCTGGTCAAACACTGCTATCAACAATGGAGCTGGTTAAGGGACTTGAACCCCCGACCTGCTGCTTACAAGGCAGCTGCTCTACCAACTGAGCTAAACCAGCAAAAAATAAAGTTGAATTATAATGTAATTTTGAATTAATGTCAAGTGTTTTAAATAATTTTATATAATTTTTAAAAAAATAAAGGATTGATTATGAAAATTTTATTTTCACCTAGCGAAAGCAAAAATAAAATAAATACGCAAGATTATATAAATAAAAACTCTTTTGTTTTTAGTAATTTATATAGTAAAAGACTTGAGGTACTTACAAAATATAAAAATCATATAAATCAATGCAATGAAGTTGAACTTGAAAAATTTTTTGGTATAAAAGATGCAAGTGAAATAGAAGAATTAACTCATGATATTTTAACAAAAGAAACAAACAAAGCTATTCAAAGATATAATGGAGTTGCTTTTGATCATTTAGACTATGAAAATTTAAGCGAGAATTCAAGAAAATACATAGATGAGAATGTTTTGATATTTTCTAATCTTTTTGGTCCTATTTTAGCAAAAAATTTAATACCTTATTACAAATTAAAACAAGGAGAGAAAATTAAAGAATTTAATATAGAAAAATATTACAAAGATAGTTTCTCTGATGAACTCGATAAATTTTTAGAAAATGAATTAGTCATTGATCTTAGAGCTAAATTTTATGAAAAATTTTATACTATTAAAAAGCCTTTTTTAACTTTTACCTTTTTA
>NZ_JAKMRT010000017.1:0-31913 GCF_025772225.1 Campylobacter sp. IFREMER_LSEM_CL1097
AAAGTAGTAAGGCTTTATAAAGGAGATTATGCTAAAAAGCAAGAATACAGCTTCGATCCTTTAGTTAAATTTCAAGAGTATGAGGCTCAAGGCATTGCTTGGCTTCATTTGGTGGATTTAAGCGGTGCAAAAGATCCTAGTAAAAGACAACTAAAACTCATAGAAAACCTAGCTTCTAAGATTAGAGTAAATCTTCAAGTAGGTGGAGGAATTCGCACTAAAGATGAAGTTAAAGCTTTGTTTGATAGCGGTGTTAAACGCGTAGTTATAGGCTCTTTAGCGGTTAAAAATAAGCCCCTTACACAAGAGCTTTTGAGTGAATTTGGTGTAGAAAGTATAGTCTTAGCGCTTGATAGTATTTGCGTTAAAGATGAGTTTTTTGTGGCTGTTGATGCATGGAGTAAAACAAGCGATGAGAGTTTGTTTGAGCTTTTAAATTTTTATAAAGATGTAAAACATATCTTATGCACAGATATTTCTAAAGATGGCACGATGAGTGGAGCAAACATCACTTTATACAAAGCTTTGCATAAGAAATTCCCACATTTGCAAACCCAAGCAAGTGGAGGTGTGGCGAGCTTAGAAGATTTTAAAAAGTTAAATGGCATAGTAAGTGGTATCATCGTAGGTAAAGCCTTGCTTGATAAAGAATTTAGCATAAAGGAGGCTCAAGAATGCTTACAAAACGCATAATTGCATGTTTAGATGTAAAAGATGGTAGAGTAGTTAAAGGGGTGCAGTTTAAAAATCATGAAGATATGGGAGATGTTATAGAACTTGCTAAATTTTACTCACAAAATGGCATTGATGAGCTTGTATTTTATGATATTACAGCTTCAGCCAAGAATGAGCGTATCAATAGAGCTTGGGTAAGCAAGGTAGCACAAAATATCTCTATACCATTTTGCGTCGCAGGGGGTATAAAAAGTGAAGATGACGCAAAAGAACTTTTAGCAAATGGTGCTGATAAAATTTCTATTAATTCCCCTGCTTTAAATGATCCTGATTTAATCTCACGCCTTGCAAAAAGCTTTGGAGTTCAATGTGTAGTCGTAGGTATAGATACTTTTAAAGATGAAAACAACGAGCTTTTAGTCTATAAATACACCGGAGATGAGAGCAAATCTCATCATAGTGGTAAAAAAACACTAGAGTGGGTAAAGCAAGTATGCGAGCTAGGAGCTGGCGAAATCGTGCTAAATATGATGAATCAAGATGGCATGAGAAAAGGATATGATCTTGATCAACTTGCTAAAGTTAGAAAAATTTGTCCTGTGCCTTTAGTGGCAAGCGGTGGTGCAGGAGCTAAAGAGCATTTTTTGGACGCTTTTAAACTTGGTGTTGATGGAGCTTTAGCAGCTTCAGTGTTTCATAAAAAACTTATAGATATTAAAGAATTAAAACTATTTTTAAAAGATCAAGGTATACAAATTCGTATTTAAAAGGAAAAACTATGGGTATAAATGAAGAAGAATTTATAAAAAGTATAAATTGGCAAAAGGTAAATAACCTTATCCCTGTGATAATCCAAGATTATCATTCTTGTGAAGTTTTAATGCAAGGTTTTATGAATGAACAAGCTCTAAGAGAGAGTTTTAAGCACCAAAAGGTTGTATTTTACTCACGCACTAAAGAGCGTTTGTGGATGAAAGGTGAGCAAAGTGGGAATTTCTTGCATATCATAGATATGGGACTTGATTGCGATAGAGATTGTATTTTAATCCTTGTAAAAGCTCAAGGCGCTACTTGTCATACAGGCGATACTTCTTGTTTTGAAACGCTTTCTAAAAAAGCTGATTTTGTATTTTTATCGCGTCTTGAAAGACTTATCAACTCACGCAAAAACACTTGTGCAAGCTCTTCTTACACGGCTGAACTTTTTTCAAAAGGCACTAAACGCATAGCACAAAAAGTAGGTGAAGAAGGCGTTGAAACCGCTTTGGCTGCTACTATTAAAGATAAAGATGAGTTGATAAATGAAGCTGCTGATTTACTTTATCATTTAGAAGTGTTATTAGCTGATGCGGATTTGAGTTTAAATGATGTGATTGCTAAATTAAAAGAAAGAAATAAAAGTTAAGCGTGATTTCTCACGCTTAATTAAGCAATATTTTTGAAAAGATTCACTAACTATATCGAGTAATTTTAAAAAAACTTTACACTTTAAAGACATAGCATGCATTTTTATAACAATTTGTTATGAAAATTGTAGACATTAATTTTTTGACTAAAAGCTTTATTTTCCATTATTTTACTAAATTACTTTTACAATATATGTATTCAATTGAATAACATTTTATTTGTATTTTTGGAACACTTATTGCTTTATCTTGGCTAAGCAATAGTAGATTGTGAAGTAATCACAAAGCAATATTTTTTAAAGGATTTAATTATGATGAGATCTCTTTGGGCTGGGGTTTCAGGACTCCAAGCACACCAATACGCAATGGATGTAGAAGGTAATAACATAGCCAATGTTAATACATTTGGTTTTAAATATTCTCGTGCGGATTTCTCAACGCTTATGAGTCAAACTTCTAAGATAGCTACAGCTCCAGATGGCAACCTAGGTGGTAAAAACCCTATGCAAGTTGGACTTGGTGCAGGTGTAAATTCTACTACTAGAATTCACTCTCAAGGTAATATCCAAACTACAGATAAAAACACCGATATGGCTATCAATGGTGATGGATTTTTCATCGTTTCAAATGATGGTGGCACTACGCAGTTTTTCACCCGTGCAGGGGACTTTAAAACAGACGCAGTAGGAAATTTCGTAGATAATAACGGTTACACGGTTCAAGGCTGGAATTATAATCAAGAAACGGGTCAAATTGACTCTTCAACTTCAGTGCAAGATATAGTTATCCCACCTGGTATGAGTATGCCTGCTAGAGCAAGTACTTCAGTGAGCCTTACAGCAAATTTAGATAGTGGTAATACTTTAGGTATGAATGCTTCTGCTAAGCGTCCTATCTATGCTCTTGATTCACAACATGGAGTTAGAGCTGATACAGGAACACCTATAGATGAAAATGATACAGGACATACTGAATTTTATACTACTTCAAAAAGTGGAGCCCAAGTAACCGAAAAAGGTGTAGATATGGGTGTGGTGTTTAACGCTCAAGGTGAGGGCTTAAACCTAAGAGATGGGCAAGGTATATGGGTGAGTTATGCAGATGCTAAACATACTTCCAATGTAAATTTAGCTCAAGATTTACCTATAGATCAAGGACAAATGGCAGGAAATACACGATATACCTTTTGGGGTTTTACAGATACCGATGGAACTCAACATCCTGCTACTTTAGATATAACTATTAATGGAACAAGAATTCAAGCTACAGGCGTAGGTAAAGATACTTTTATCAATGCTATTAATGCTAAAACATCAGAAACTGGTGTAGTAGCTTCTATTGTAAATGGTAAGATTACTTTTACTAATGATAATAGCACGGGAACGACAGCAAAGTCTAAAAATTTAAATATACAAGTAAATGCAGCCACTACAGCAGGTGTTCAAGTAACTACTAGGGAAAATACTACTGGAAATGTGGCTAATGGAAATGGTGGTCCGCTTTTAGTGGCTACTGGTACAGGTGAAAATGTTTGGCTTGGGACTGAAAATGGAAATCCTGATGGACGAGGAAAATTAAATGTAAATGTTGTAACTGCTCATGAGTATATTTATAGTAAAAATAGTGTAGATATAGGCCCTAATCCTAATACCGAAAATGGTAATAATATGCCTGATATGAACAGTAAAAGGGTTTTTCATACTACTGAAGATTTAAGAGAGCTTTTGCAAAGAGATGCAAGATGGGGTGTGGATTATGATGGAGATGGAACATTAGAAAATTGGGGTACTGCTGCAGGTAATCCGGTAGGAGCCCCTGGGACAGCTGATGCTAATGCTGCAGTGGAGGTAGTAGTAGAAAGTGATGGTAGATTTAAAATAACAAATCCTAAGGTTGAAGGCCAATCAAAAGACATGACTTTTAAAGTTACAGGTTTTTCAGATGAGGTAAATAAAATCGCTACTAACGATAAATTCACAGCTATGTTTAGTGCCTTAGATGGAAATTTCAACGCAGGCAATAATGAAAAATACTCTCAAGACATGTATTTATCAGCTCATACTGCTAGTATAGAAATCTTTGACTCATTAGGAACTAGACATGAGCTAACCGTGCAATTTACCAAACAAACTAAAACAGCAGATGGTGGGGCTGAATGGTCTATCATCATTTCAGTGCCTGAACCTGCAGAGATTAATTTTAGTGGTGATGGAGCTCCTGGAAATATAGTAGTAGGAAATTTAAGATTTGGTAATGATGGCTCACTTCAAAGCTATACACCAAATGTATTAAATTTCACCGGAAATAACGGCTCAAAACCTGATCAAGTTATAAAACTTGACTTTGGAACAACAGGTGGTTTTGATGGTTTAACAAGCTATGATAAAGACTCATCTACTACTAAACAAGAAACAGATGGTTACACAGGGGGTAATCTAAAGCCAGATGCATTAAGAACTGATGAGAATGGTTATATCTATGGAGAATTTACAAATGGTAAAACTCTAGCTCTAGCTAAGGTTGCTTTAGCTACTTTCCCAAATAATATGGGTCTTGAAGAAATGGGTAATAACCTTTATAAAGCGACAGCAAACTCAGGAACAGCTACCATAGGTCATGCGGGCGAAGGCGGTAGAGGGGGCTTAAAAGGCTCAGCCATAGAAATGTCGAATGTGGATTTAAGTCGTGCATTAACAGAGCTTATCGTAATCCAAAGGGGTTATCAAGCAAACTCAAAAACGATTACCACAAGTGATCAGCTTTTAAATACTTTGCTTCAATTAAAACAATAATCTTAACCCAAGGTTTTAAAAACCTTGGGATCAAGCTTTACAAGGTTATCGAGGTAGCCTTGTAATACTTGATAGCCTTGAAGCCTTCAATCTATTGCTAACTCACTTCTTTCTTGCCTTAAGGAGTGAGTAGCATGATTTGCATATCGACAAGTTAAAATAAAAATTTATAAACTTGAATTTTTAAAATTTATCATTAATGGTTCTAGCCATTTGGTAGTTTCAAATACTTCTAGCCTGTTGTTTTTAAATTCTAAGAGTTTTTTATAATTTTGAGTATTGTCAAAAATAGTAATGCGATTACAGAATTTGGCAACGGTGTTAAAATTTTGTAAAGACTCGTAGTATCTTTTTTCTATAAGTTCTTCTTTTATATCATGCCCGCCTTTAGCTACGCGAATTTTAACTCTTTGTTTTGCTGTGTTTGGAGAGTCTAGTCCGATGTAGTAAAGATTTATAGTGTAAGAATTTTTTTGTAGCTTTTTGAATAAAGATAAAATGCTAGTGCCACAAAGTGTGGTTTCTTGGTTAAAATCATAAGCTTTTTTGATATAGTTTTCACGCATTTTAATGGCTATCCTTGAAGCTCTAAATTGATCTTCTCGATTTTTCCAATCACCAAAGCTACTTACGATTTCATCGATGTTGATTCTAAGTCCAAAGTCTTTGTTTTTTTCAAGTTCATTATAATATAAGGTAGTTTTTCCACATCCTTCGGCTCCTGCAAAAATAGTAGCTATTTTTTTCATTAATAAAGCCTTTATTTTATTGATTGATGAGAAATTTTAACATAAATTGTTTATAAGTGTTTTGAAAATAAATATAAAGTTTTTTGAAAAAGGTTCGATATAGTTAGTGAATCTTTTCAAAAATATTGCTTAATTAAGCGTGAGAAATCACGCTTAACTTCTTTTTGATTTTATTTAACTTTCTTTTATTAATCAAACTTAGATAAGAAATCAAAGATAAAAATGTGCAAGTTCCTAAAATAAGTGATAAAAATATAGGTGTATTAGCATTTAAAAGACTTACTAAAAATGCCATTACTCCCGCCATGGCAAATTGTGCTGCACCTAAGAGTGCTGAAGCACTGCCTGCATTTTGTTTTGATCTTGCCATGGCTAAGGTTGTGGTATTTGGCAGGATAAAACCCAAACTTGCTATGATAAAACACAAAGGAATTTCAAAAGCCCAAAAACCTAGCTCAAAAGTTGCACCCAAGATGAGTAAAAAAGTTAAAAAAGTAATTACCATAAGCGCTCTAGGGAGTATATAATAAGGAGAAAATCTAAGGACTAATCTTGCATTGATATTTGCACATATAACAAAGCTTAGAGCATGAGCTCCAAAAAGGGCTGCGTATTGTTGCTCGCTTAATCCAAAAACGCGTGTAAAAACAAAAGATGAGCCGGTTAAATAAGCAAAAAAACCTGCAAATATTAAATTTCCACAAAGCAAATATACTACAAAACGGCGATCTTTTAAAACTTTTTTGTAACTTTTTGTAACCTCTTTGTGATTGAATTTTTTTCCTTTGGTGTTGTGATTGCTTTCTTTTAGAACAAAAATAACAAGTAAAAATAAAATAAAGCCTAAGATAAACAATGTTAAAAATATACTACGCCAAGAAAAAAATTCAAGTAAAATTCCACCAAAAGTAGGAGAAAGCATAGGTGCTAAAGAAGTAAAAACCATCATTAAAGCATAAACTCCTGCTGCTTCTTTAAGCTCAAAAACATCATTTACTATAGCTCTTGCTACGACTACACCCACGCAACCTCCTAAAGCTTCAAAAAAACGCAAAGCTATAAAAGCATGAATGGAATCAACTAAAACACAAGCAATACTTGAAGAAATAAAAATAAAAAGTCCTATGTATAAAGGTTTTTTTCTGCCATATACATCACTTAATGGTCCATATAAAAGCTGACCTAAAGAAAAGGCGATGAAAAAACTTGCAAGAGAAAGTTGAGTGTAAAAAGAATTTGTTTGGAAGCTTTTTTCTACTTCATTTAAAGCAGGTAAATACATATCAGTTGAAAGTGGTGCTATGGCAGATAAAAAGCCTAGTATGATAATGAGTTTGAGTTTTTCAAAACCTTTTATTTGGGTGTGTTTTTGCATAAAATTTCCTAAAGTCTTTTTACCATTGTATAGCAAAAAGTCTAAAATAAACAATAATTTACATTTTTTAAAGGCAAATAAGATAAAATTAAACTAAAAATAATCAAGGAAAAATTATGAATATGCCTTTTAGTGATGAGGAATTAATCGAACCTGTAAAAGCCAGTCTAGCTAAAACTATGCATATTTTAGAAAATGATGGCGGAGGGCTTGATTTTTTGGGTGTGAAAAATGGTGTAGTTTATGTGAAACTAACTGGAGCTTGTCATGGCTGCCCAGCTAGTGGGACGACTTTGAAATATGGCTTGGAAAAACAACTTAAAATTGATATACATCCAGATATTACTATAGTAAATTTAGCAGGTGGGGAAAGCGAATTTGCAAAATTATAAAAAAATAGCCATAGAATGTTTTTACAAAAAAGATTTTAAAAATGCTAAGATGTATTTTTCTCTTGCTTATGAAAAGCGTAAAAATAAGAGACTTTTAACTTTTATTAATATTTGTGATTTGGCTTTAAAAAGCCCTGAAGAAGCTTTTGTTTTTTTTGAATTTTTTATGCAAAATTATAAAAATACTAAAGTAGATAAAGACTTAGAAAAACTCATTAATCTTAGCCAAAGTGTGCAGTTTGAAGAAGATAGCGAAGATTTTGAGGGCTTGAGTTATCAAGATTTTTTACTTAGCGAAGCAAAAGTTGGGTTTAAACAAGCCTTAGAAAATGTTATAATATCTAATAAACTTATTATTAACGATAAAGAAGATTTTGTGGATTTTTTAGAAAAGCTTTTAGAACATGGTTATAAAGATATGCTCGTAGCTTATATGGAAGATGTTTCAGTGCATTTTTATTCTAATTATAGATTTATTAAGCTTAGTGAGAAAATCAAGGAATTAAATTATGATAGTAAAGATTGAAAATACTTTCATTTGTGATAATTCTAATGAATGCGAAAAAGATTGTTTTTTCTTAAAAACTACTCAAAATGAAAAATTTCTTCATCAAGCTTTAGAAAAACAAGCAAAAGTTATTGGCATTGGCGAATGCAAGAAGCTTTTAAATATAGATGAAAGTATTAAAATCATAGGCATTACAGGCACAAATGGCAAGACAACTACTGCTGGGGCTATTTACTCTATCTTGCTTGATTTAGGTTATAAATGTGCCTTAATGGGAACTAGGGGTAGTTTTATAAATGATAAAAATATCACTCCAAAAGGCTTAACTACTACTCCTATTTTACAAACCTTAGAGCTTTTATCTTTAGCAAGTAAGGAAAAATGTGAATTTTTGATTATGGAAGTAAGCTCGCATGCTTTGGTGCAAAATCGCATTGAAGGGCTTGAGTTTAAGGCTAAAATTTTTACTAATATCACTCAAGATCATTTAGATTTTCATGGGGATTTTCAAAACTACCAAGCGGCAAAAGAAAGTTTTTTTACCGATGAGTGTATGAAATTTATCAACAAAGATGCAAAAGCTATAAATTTTAATGTCAAAGGTGCTTTTACTTATGGAGTGGAAAATCCAAGTTATTACCACATTAAAGCTTATGCTTTAAAAAATGGCATAGAAGCTGTGGTAAATTTTGATAAAGAAACTTTTATGATTGATTCTTCTTTGGTGGGGCTTTTTAATCTTTATAATCTTTTGGCTGCAAGTGCTTGTGTAAATGAACTTGTTAAGCCAAATTTAAAAGAGCTTGAAAAGGCCATTAGTAATTTTGGTGGCATTGAGGGTAGAATGCAAGTGGTTGCAAAAGATGTGATTGTAGATTTTGCTCATACGCCCGATGGTATAGAAAAAGTTTTAGATACTTTAAAATATCGTGATTTAATTGTGGTTTTTGGAGCAGGGGGAGATAGAGATAAAACTAAGCGTCCGTTAATGGCTAAAGTTGCCAAACACTATGCTAAAAAACTCATCATCACAAGTGATAATCCGCGTTCAGAAGAGCCAATGGATATAATTAATGATATTTTAAATGGTATAGAAAAAGATGAGAGTGTTTTTATAGAATGTGATAGAAAAGAAGCAATCAAAAAAGCATTAGAGCTTAAAACAAAAGATGATTTTGTAGTGATTTTGGGTAAGGGCGATGAGACTTATCAAGAAATCAAGGGTGTAAAATATCCTTTTAATGATAAAGAAGTAGTATTAGAGATATTAAAAGAAGGAAAATAAATGTTTGAAAATATGGATTTTTCTAAAATGGGCGAGCTTTTAACTAAGGCTCAAGAAAAAGCAAATGAATTAGAGCAAGAAGCTTTAAAAAAAGAATTTAGTGCAAAAAGTGGTGGTGGTTTAGTAAAAGTTAGTGCTAATGGAAAAGGTGAAATCATCGATATAAACATTGATGATTCTTTGTTAGAAGATAAAGAGTCTATGCAAATTTTACTAATAGCAGCGATTAATGATGTGATGAAAATGGTAGAACAAAATAAAAAATCAATGGCTAGTAATTTATTTAGCGGAATGGGAATGCTATGAGAATTTTACTTTGTATTTTGGGTGTAGTTTGCACACTTTTTGCTGTGCCAAGACCGACTTTTAATGATTTTTTGGGTTGTTATGAAAAAAATAAAGCTAGTATGTTGATTTATGAGGGCTTACCTGCCTTTGCTTTAAATGAAAATACTTTAGCAGTAGTTAAAACTAAAAACGCGAAATTAAACAGCTATACTAAATATGACCCCTTTTTAAATTTGTATTTAGTAAAAACAGATTTTAGTTTAATTCCTGCACCTATGGGAAATGAAGAAGATTTAACACGCAATAGTTGGGTGGGAATTTTAGATAGCAATAAAAGCTATATAGGACATTTGAAGTATTTTGGGCAAAGTTTGACAGAGCGTGATCAACTTGACTTTGCTTCTAAAATCGGAGAGCTTAACTCGCCGTGTTGTAAAATGCTTGGTATAAGTTTAGAAGATGGCAAACTTATAGGCAATCGTTATTTAAAACACTTTGCAAAATATCCTGATGCTTATTGGGGTGATATAGGTGTGGATTTTGATATGCGTGATGGCAAAATTTATGTTAAAAATGTGCGTAAAAATGGACAATTTTTACTTAATGATGAGCTTGTGAGTGTTGATGGACAAGCTTATGATGATTTAAGAAAACTAAATGAAAAAATTTTATTTGCTGATCGCGGTGCAACTTTATACTTTAATGTATTAAGAGATAATAAAGATGTTAATATCTCCACTATGGTTTTTGATAAAGACTTGGGTGCATTTGCTAAGCCTAAAAAAGTGGTTCAAGCTAAGCCAAGTTCTTTTTATAGCAATCTAGGATTGCGCGTAGATATGAAAATGAATATTACAGAAGTTACTCCAAATTCTAAAGCACAAATGGCTGGATTTTTAAAAGGGGATAAAATTTTAAGAATTAATAATCAAAAAATCAACAATTTTAATGAACTTCAAGCTGTTTTAGCTCAAGCTAATACTTTTGATATTCTAGTCTCAAGACAAGCAAGCAATATCCCTTCAGCGAAAAATAATGACTTTGAGCATTTTAATAAAGGATACTTTGACTTTTTTA
Organism: Campylobacter sp. IFREMER_LSEM_CL1097; assembly: GCF_025772225.1. Classification (NCBI taxonomy): domain Bacteria; kingdom Pseudomonadati; phylum Campylobacterota; class Epsilonproteobacteria; order Campylobacterales; family Campylobacteraceae; genus Campylobacter; species Campylobacter sp. IFREMER_LSEM_CL1097. The sequence goes on from NZ_JAKMRT010000017.1 coordinate 10,548, forward strand.
TAAGGCTAAATAAGTGATTTTAGAAAAATTCAAACAGCATTTAGAGCAAAATTTTCCTAAAACTCAAAGTTTTCATCCATTTTTTAATGAAGCATTAAAATGGATGTTAGAAGCTGGTGGGAAGCATTTTAGAGCCCAACTGCTTTTGGGTATAGTTAATGCTAAAAATCCTGCTTTGTTTGAAAAGGCTTTAAATGCAGCTTTGGCTTTGGAATTTATCCACACTTACTCTTTAATACATGATGATTTACCCGCTATGGATGATGCTTCTTTGCGTAGAGGAAAGCAAACTTTACACAAAAAATATGATGAAGCTACGGCTATTTTAGTGGGCGATGCTTTAAATACCCAAGCTTTTTTACTTCTTTCTAAGCTTGATTTAAAAGAAAATGTTAGATTAAAACTCATAGAAACTTTAGCTTTTAATGCAGGGCTTGGCGGTATGATTATCGGGCAAGCTATTGATTGTTATTTTGAAGATATGCCTTTAAATTTAGAGCAAGTTGAGTTTTTGCACATTCATAAAACTGCAAGATTGATTGCAGCGGCTTTAAAAATGGGTTGTGAAATTTGTGAGTTAGATGAAAAAGAATGCGAGCAAATTTATGAAATAGGGCTTTTGATAGGATTAGTTTTTCAAATCAAAGATGACATTATCGATGCAACTTTAGATACTCAAGAAGCAGGAAAGCCAACTCATAATGATTTGCATAAAAATTCTTTTGTTAAACTTTTAGGTTTAGAAGGTGCTAAAAAGGCAAAAGATGATAAAATTGCTTTATGTGAAGAAAAAATGAAAAATTTAGACTCTAAGCTTACTAATGAGCTTCAAATTTTGATTGATAAATATTTAAAAGGTTAAACAATGTTACAAAAACAAGCCAACACTATAAGATTTTTATGTGCGGATATGGTGCAAAAAGCAAATTCAGGCCACCCAGGTGCTCCAATGGGTTTAGCAGATATTATAAGTGTTTTAAGTACTCATTTAGTGCATAATCCAAAAGATCCTACATGGTTAAACCGCGATAGATTAGTCTTTTCAGGTGGTCATGCTAGTGCTTTGCTTTATAGCTTTTTACATTTGAGCGGTTATGATGTAAGTTTAGAAGATTTAAAAAATTTCCGTCAATTACACTCTAAAACCCCAGGTCATCCTGAAATTTTCACTCCAGGTGTTGAAATCGCCACAGGACCTTTAGGACAAGGCATTGCAAATGCGGTTGGTTTTGCTATGGCAGCTAAAAAAGCAAGTTTGCTTTTGGGTGAGGATATTATCAATCATAAAGTATATTGTTTATGCGGTGATGGAGATTTACAAGAAGGAATTTCTTATGAGGCTTGTTCTTTAGCAGGTGTGCATAATCTTGATAATTTAATCATCATTTATGATAGCAATAATATTTCAATTGAAGGTGATGTGGCCATTGCTTTTAATGAAAATGTAAAAGAGCGTTTTAGAGCACAAAATTTTGAAGTACTTGAGATAGATGGGCATGATTTTGAGCAAATTGATTTAGCATTAAAAACTGCTAAAGAAAGCAAAAAGCCTTGTTTAATTATCGCTCATACTACCATAGCTAAAGGAGCTTTAGATCTTGAGGGAAGTCATCATTCTCACGGAGCACCTTTGGGCGAAGAGCTTATAAAAAAGGCAAAAGAGGCTTTAGGTTTTGATCCACAAAAAACTTTTGAAATCCCAGAAGAAGTTAAAATTCGCTTTAGTGGGGCAATAGAACTTGGGGATTTAGCACAAGCTAAATGGAATCAAAAAGTACAAAATTTAAATGCAGAGAAGCAAGCATTGCTAAAAGAGCTTTTAGAGCCTGATTTTTCAAAAATACAATTTCCTGATTTTAAAGGACAAGATTTAGCTACTAGAGATAGCAATGGTGTGATTTTAAATGCTATTGCTAAAGCCTTACCGGGATTTTTAGGTGGTAGTGCAGATTTAGGTCCATCAAATAAAACTGAACTCAAAGATATGGGCGATTTTCCAAATGGAAAAAATATCCACTATGGTATAAGAGAGCATGCAATGGCTGCTATATCAAATGCTTTTGCAAGATATGGTTTGTTTTTGCCTTATTGTGCTACCTTTTTTATATTTAGTGAGTATTTAAAACCTGCTGCAAGAATAGCAGCTTTGATGAGGGCTAAACACTTTTTCATCTTTACTCACGATAGTATAGGTGTAGGTGAAGATGGCCCAACACACCAACCTATAGAGCAGCTTAGCACTTTTAGAGCTATGCCAAATTCATTGACATTTAGAGTAGCTGATGGGGTTGAAAATGTAAAAGCATGGCAGATTGCACTTAAAACTAATATGCCAAGTGTTTTTGTTTTATCGCGTCAAAAGTTAAGTGCTTTAAGCGAGCCTGTTTTTGGAGATGTTGAAAATGGGGCTTATTTGTTAGAAGAAAACGCAAATGCACAATTTACACTTTTAGCAAGTGGTAGTGAAGTGTCATTATGTGTAAAAACAGCTAAGATTTTAAAAGAAAAAGGTGTGATTGCTAATGTGGTTTCTATGCCTTGTTATGAGTTATTCATTGCTCAAGAAAAATCTTATAAAGAAAGAATTTTACAAGGTAAGGTTGTAGGCGTGGAAGCTGCAAATTCAAACGAGCTTTATAGAATTTGTGATGAGCTTTATGGTATAGAAAGTTTTGGTGAGAGTGGTAAAGATAAAGATGTATTTGAGCATTTTGGATTTAGTGAGGAGAAATTAAGCTCATATATTTTAAGTCTATGTAATGAAAAATAAAATAATCAAAGATGTTAAAAATCAAGAATGCATTTTTAGCGTCTTTGGTATATGGGATAAAACAAGCGTAGGAAAATTGGAAAAATTAGATTTTCCTACTCAAAAAAATATTATTTTTGATTTTGCAAATTTAGATTTTATAGATACTGCTGGGATTAGGTATTTTCTAGCTTTAGAAAATGAATTTAAGCAAAAAGGTTTTGAGCTTAGTAGGATAAATCTTAAAAGCGAGCATGCTAAGCTTTTTGAACTTTGTCAAAAACACTACAAAAGCTTTTGTGATTCTTATGAAGATAAAAAAACAATCAAAGATTTTTTTGAAAATTTAGGAAAGAAAGTTGCAAATTCTTTTACAATTTTAGTGCAGTTTTTAAATTTCATAGGACTTATTATTTATACTTGTTTTAAAACACTTTTAAACCCTAAAAAACTTCGCTTTAAGGCATTTTTATATCATGTAGAAAATAGCGCTATTAATGCTTTACCTATTATTATGCTAACTTCATTGCTTGTGGGTGTAGTGCTTGCTTATCAAGCTGCGTATCAACTTGCACAATTTGGAGCTAATATTTATATTGTCGATTTAATGGGAATTTCTGCCACTAGAGAGCTTGCACCATTAATTAGTGCTATTGTTATTGCAGGCAGGAGTGCAAGTTCTTATACAGCTCAAATTGGAGTAATGAAACTTACTGATGAAATTGATGCGATGAAAACTATGGGTTTTAAAGAAAGTGAATTTATCATTTTGCCTAGAGTTTTAGCTTTAGCACTTGCTATGCCTTTGGTAGTAATAGTAGCTGATATTTTAAGTATTATAGGTGGAATTGTAGTTGCTTGGTTTAGTTTAGAAATTAGTGCGAGTGAGTTTATGAGTCGTTTTAAAGAAGCAGTGGAGCTAAAACATATTATCATAGGACTTATAAAAGCACCTATTTTTGGATTTTTGATTGCTTCTATTGCTTGTTTTAGAGGATTTTTTGTGCAAAAAACTACCGAAAGCATAGGTGTTTATACGACAAAAAGTGTGGTAAATGCTATTTTTTGGGTAATAGCTTTTGATGCGATTTTCTCTGTATTTTTGACAAAGGCTGGATTTTGATTATAAAGGCTAAAAATATCAGCACTTATTTTGGAAGTAAATGTGTACATGAAGATATTAGCTTTGAAGTGCAAGATAATGAAATTTTTGGTATTTTAGGTGGTAGTGGTAGCGGCAAATCTGTACTTTTAAGACAAATGTTAATGCTTGAGCATTTTGATAAGGGTGAGTATGAAATTCTAGGCAAGAAATTAAAAAATATAAGCGATGAAGATGCTTTGTTTTTGCAAAAACAATGGGGTGTTGTTTTTCAATATGGAGCATTATTTAGCTTTTTTAATATACTTGAAAACATTAGCATACCTTTGGTTGAATACACAAAACTTAACAAAAACGACATTAAAGAAATAGCTATGATGAAGCTTAAAATGGTAGGGCTTGATGAGAGCGTGGCTAAGCTTTATCCAAGTGAGTTAAGTGGGGGTATGAAAAAAAGAGTGGCCATAGCTAGAGCTTTGGCGCTTGATTCTAAATTACTTTTTTTAGATGAGCCAACTTCAGGGCTTGATCCTTATAGCTCAAGAGAATTTGATGAGTTGCTTTTGAGTTTAAAACAAAGCTTTAAATTATGTGTAGTCTTAATTACTCATGATAAAGAGAGTATGAAAAATGTTTTAAACCGCTTTTTGATTATAGAAGAAAAAAAAGTTGGTTTTTTAGGAAATGTCGAGGCTTTGCAAGAGCAAAATCCAAGACTTTATGAGAGGTTTATGCAATAATGGAAAACAAAGCAAATTATATTTTGATTGGAATTTTTGTTTGTGTGTTATTTTTTATCAGTTTGTTTTTTATAGTGTGGTATGGAAATTTAAAAGATGAAAAATCATTCAAATATTATGAAATTTATATGGAAGAATCAGTTGCAGGACTTAGTGTAAAAGCTCCAGTTAAATTTTTAGGAGTAGATGTTGGAAGTGTTGAAAATATCAGCATAGATAGCTCAAGTAAGCAACTAAGAGTAAAAATTTTAGTTAAGCTTGATTCTAGTTTGGTTGTTAAAACAGATACTTATGCAAGTTTGCAAATTCAAGGCATAACAGGATTTAAATTTATTCAGCTTGCAGGAGGTAGTGAGGAAGCTAGTGTTTTGAGAGCAGGCGATGATGTTTATCCTATTATAAAATCAAAAGAAAGTTTTTTTGCAAGCATAGATAAGCAAACTTCAAATTTATTAGAACTAATCACAAGTTCAAAAATAAAATTAGAAAAACTCTTAAGTGATAAAAATTTAAAAAACATAGAGCAAATTTTGCAAAATTCATCAGAATTTTCTGCACATTTAAATGCTAATGTACCAGCATTTTTAGCAAATTTAAATAAAACAAGCTCTAAACTTGGCAAAAGTGCAGATGAATTTTCAAATTTTTTAAACAATGCTAATGGCCAACTTAATGAGCTTAATAAAAGTAGAATGCTCTTAAATGAAAATTTGGATATTTTAAGAGTTTTGTTTTTAGATTTTACGCAATTATTAAATATTTTAAAGCAAAATCCTTCAGATATAATTTATAAAGATAAGGCTACTCAATATGCTCCAGGAGAATAAAATGAGATATTTATATATTAGTTTAATAGCTATTTTTTTTAGCGCTTGCTCTTTGATTAATCCAAGTCAAACTTTACCTGCAAATAAATATTTTAGTATTAATTTAGAAAAGCTAGAGCAAAGTCAAAATAAAAAAAATGCAACTATTATAGTTTCCTTACCTAAAGGCTTAGCTTATACTAATGAAATTTTTTATAAAAAAGATTATACTATCAATACCTATGCTTATCATTTTTGGAAAGAAAATCCTGCTTTAATGATAAAATCTTTTTTGGAATTTCATTTGCAAGATTTAGGGGTATTTAAAGCAGTTTTAAATCAAGATAGTCTAGCTAGTGCTGATTATGTTTTAGAAAGTAAAGTGGATATTTTAGAGCAAGATTTTAATGATGAGTTGCATTCTAAAATAAAGTTTGGTATTAATTTAAATTTAGTGCAAATAAACACTAAAAAACTTATAGCGAGTAGGTACTTTTACTATGAAAAAGAATTAAATGATAATAATCCTCAAATTTTAATCCAAAACTATGATGAGGTTTTTTTGCTTTTTGCTAAAGATTTTAGAGTTTGGGTAGATCAAAATTTGGAATAAAAAATGCTTTTCTTGTTATAGCAATAACAAGGAAGGTGTATTATGAGAGATGAATTAGAAATCTTACAAAAACATTTAGGACAAGTAGGTTCAAGTATAGATGGTGCAAATTTAAAACATCAAACGCAAAAATTTAGTGAAGATATTACTGATGCTAATGACTTTATAGGTGCTTTGCAAATTTTAGATTCCTCATTGAAAAAAATTTCAAAACTTCTAGAAGATAAAAACTATGAAGATGTGCAAGATAAAGTTTTAATTGCTAGTGAAAGTTTGAAAATAGTAGATAATTGCTCATTTTTAGGTAATGCTTTATTTGATAATAATTATAATGTAAATGTTGGTTCAAAGGCATTTGCTTTTGAAATTTATAATCCTTTAAAAATTTTAGAAACTAGTGATTATGAAGGTATGAAAGCTTATATAGTCGATAAAAGAGAAGAAATAGCTTCTATGCTTAGTGAGCTTGCAGTGGCTATTGCTACTTATAGTCCTAGTCAAAGTTTTGGCGGATCAAGCCATGATTTTATGGGTGATTTTGATTTTACTAAGCTTTTTAAATAACACTAAAGGCTAAAAAGCCTTTAGATTTTTATTTTATAACACCACATGCCATTCTAGCACCGCCACCGCCAAGTGCTGCAGGATGATCGCTGTGATTGTCTCCTCCAAAATGTATCATTAGAGCATGATTTTTAAGCTCATCAAGAGTTTTGATTTTTGGTGCTAATACAGGGTTAGTTGCTTTACCATCTTTTTCTACATAAAGTGGTGGTAAATCCCCTTTGTGACCTTTATCATCCCATGGGCTTGAGTGAGCATCTGTTTTTTCAGGATCCCAGTGTCCACCTGCTTTCATACCTAAACCTTTATCAGTTGCTCCACAATCAGCATTTGCATGAACATGAAAGCCATGAATTCCACTTTCTAAACCTTTAAGATTTGGATAAAATGCTACCCCATAAGGAGTTTGTACTGCTACAACTTCGCCTGCATCTTTATTAGCTTTTTTATCAAGAATTTCCATTTTGATAACTAAATGATCTTTTTGTGCTTTTGGATTAAAATTTTCTAAATTTGCTCCAAATAAAAAGCTTGATGCTAGTAAAGAACCTAGAATGATTTTTTTCATTTTTTCTCCTTTTTTAATTGAAATTAATTATATTGTAACATAAATTCTTAATAAAAAATATTTTTTATTGTATTATATAAATAATCAAAAAACTTATAAAAAGGTATATATGTTAATTTTTCCAAAAGATCTTGAAAAAATCAGTCAAAATGTTTTGAAAAATACTTTTTTTTCTTTATGTTGGTATCAAAAAGATTTTTCAAATGATAAAAATCAAGAAGTTGTATTTAAAGATTATGCTTTAGTATTTATTTTAAAAGGTTCTAAAAGTATTTATACTATGGATAATCAGTTTAATGTAAAAAAAGATGAGCTTGTGTTTTTTACAAAAAATTCTTTTTCTATTAGAGATTATTTAAATGATGAAAATATATATGAATCTATTATTTTGTGTTTTAAGGAAAGTATTTTAATAGAACTTATTTTTAAATATCAAGAATTAATTTGTAAATTAGATTCTCCAAAATATGCTAAAAGTTTATTTAGTTTAAAAACTAATCTGATAACTAAAGGTATTTTCGAGTCTTTCTTACCTTGTATAAATGAATTTAATGAGAAAAATGAATATCTGCTTAGATTAAAATTTGAAGAATTATTTTTGTCTTTATTATATAGTGAAGATAATGCAGAGTTTTTAGCTTTTTTAAAAGCCATTTTAAGTGGTTTTAAATTAGAGCTTTATAAGATGTTTGCATATTGTCAAAATGACTTTGAAAGTGTAGCTTCTATGGCCAAATTTAGTAAAATGGATATAGCAAGTTTTAGTCGTAATTTTAAACAAAGTTTTGGTATTACTCCTAAAGAATGGCTTGATAACAAGCGTTTTGAAAGAGCTAAATTTTTACTTGAATTTTCTACAAAAAATATCACTCAAATTTGTTATGAACTTGGATTTAATTCTCCTGCTTGGTTTATAGCAAGATATAAAAAAAGATATGGCATTACCCCAAAACAAGAACAAAAGTCAAAAAACTTATATTTTTTATCTTAAAAATGATAGATTTTATTTTGGTTTTTTATTAGAATTTGTTAATAAAATTTAAGAAAGGTAACAATTATGAAAAAAAGTATTTTAACTTTGGCCTTATTTGCATTTTGCAGTGCAAATGCTTTAGAGGTTCAAGAATTTAAAGGTTTTGCACATCCTGAAAGTGTATATGTAGATAAAAATGCAGTTTATGTATCTAATGTAGGAAAAGAGCTAACTCCATTAAATAAAGACAATGATGGTTTTATTTCAAAATTAGATAAAGATGGAAAAATTTTGGAATTAGAATTTATAAAAGGTCTTAATGCTCCAAAAGGTATGTCTAAAATAGGTGATGTTTTATATGTGGTTGATATTGATATTTTATATGGCTTTGATATAAAAAATAAAAAAGAAATTTTCAAACTTCCTATAAAAAATGCGGTATTTTTAAATGATATTGCTGTGTTAAATAATGACACATTATTAGTTAGTGACACAGGTACAGGATATATCCACAAAGTATTTTTAAAGGATAAAAAATATGAAAACTTTATCCATTTAGATTCAAAATATGGTGGCCCAAATGGATTGTTAATAGATAAAAATACTTTATTTGTAGCAGGTTATGATCCAAGTGATAAAGCAGGCGGGAAAATCATTAGTATTGATTTAAATTCAAAGAAAATTCAAGAATTAAGCAAAAAAATAGAACAATTTGATGGCATTGTGTATGATAAAAATAAAAATCTTTTAGTGTCAAGTTGGGGTAAAAATCTTCAAGGATATATTTATACTCTAAAAGATAATAAAGAAATAAAACTTGATTTGGCTTCTATAAAAGGTCCTGCAGATATGTTTTTTGATGGTGAGTATTTATGGGTGCCAAAAATGGCAGAAAATACTTTAATTAAAGTAAAAATATAAAAACTTTTAAGCCTTTGGGCTTAAAAGTCAAATAATTCCCCAAGCCAACTTTCTTTTTTCTTGTATTTATAGCCGTTATTATGATGGTAGTTTGCTTGTTGGTTATAATTTTGTTGTTGAGGTTGTTGCGTACTTTGAGAAGAATTTCTTTCTATGATTTTATCAAGCTCACCACGATCAAGCCAAACACCACGGCATTTTGGACAATAATCAATTTCAACTCCATTTCTTTCGCTCATCAATAAGTCAGTATTTACACAAACTGGACAAGTCATTGTATTCCTTTTTTTGAAAATTTTTGAAAGTATATAAGTTTTAAGTAAATTAAGGGTTTAAATTCCAATCAATAAGACTTTTACCAAGTTTTGATAAAATTTCATTACTTTTTGAAAAATGCTTGCAACCTAAAAAAGCATTTCTCGCTAAAGGCGAAGGATGTGCTGCTTCTAGGATAAAGTGTTTTTGAGGGTTGATTAAATTTTTTTTATTTTTAGCATAATTTCCCCAAAGTAAAAATATCAATCCTTCTTTTTCATTGCTAAGTTTTGATATAACCGCATCGGTAAATTTTTGCCAACCAAAATGTGCATGTGAGGCAGGTTTATTTGCTTCTACACTTAAAATAGAATTTAAAAGTAAAATTCCTTGTTTAGCCCATTTACTTAAATCACCATGTTTTGCTATAGGAATGTTTAAATCATCTTGCAATTCTTTATAGATATTAAGCAAAGATGGGGGAATTTTAACACCCATTGGCACGCTAAAGCTCAAACCCATGGCTTGATGAGGGTTATGGTAAGGATCTTGTCCTAAAAGTATGATTTTTAAATCTTGTAAAGGGGTTAGATTAAAAGCATTAAAGATTAAATTCGCGGGTGGATATATAGTTTTTCTTTCATTTAAAGCATTGATATAATGAGTTTTTATTTCTAAAAAATAAGGCTTTAAAAACTCTTCTTTTAAAAATTCTTTCCAAGCGTTATCTATTTTAATTTTTTCTAAGCAAATTTCCATTTTTATCCCTACCAAGAAAGTATAAATTCACTTCCTTTATCTTTTTTACTCAAAACTTTTATGTTGATATTGTTTTTATCGGCTATTTGTTTGACTAAATTTAAGCCTATGCCAAAACCACCTTGGTCTTGATTAAAGCGTTTGTAGCGTGTAAAAATTTGAGTAATTTCTTTAGCGCTCATACCTTGACCTTCATCTTTAATACTAAGTGTTTTTTCTTTTAAACAAATAAAGATTTTTTTATTAGTATTGGTGTATTTTATGGCATTGCTTAAAAGATTGTCAAGTAAAATTTGCATTTCTTCTTTATTTGCATAGAAATTTTGCTCTAAAAGCTCTTTTTCAATGATGAGATTTTTTTGAGAGATTAAAGTGTCAAAATATTCTAATCTTTGCTCTAAAAGCTCTTTTAAATTTATATCTTCTTTTGTATTTTCTTTTTGTAAGAAAAAATTTAAGGCTATGAGGTTTTGATAGATATGATTTAAATTTTTACTTGCTAGTTTGATATGATTTAGTTTTTTAGTGTTATTTGGATTTAAATTTGTATCATCAAATTTTTTAATACTAGCTAAAATCACGCTCAAAGGTGTGTTAATTTCATGCGTGGTATCTTTAATAAAATCATTGAGTGTTTTAAATTGTTCTTTGATATTTTTAAAAACAAGCAAGATGAGTATATAAGCAATTATAGCAAGTAGTAAAATACATATAAGTGTATAAAAAATAGTTTTTAATTTTAGTTTCCAAAGTTCATTAGCATAATCGTTAATATCTAAATTATTGTAGTTATCTTTGCGGTATTGTTCTTTTTTAAAGCCAAGATCTTCTGTTTCTATAATGATATGGATATTTTTATGTCTCAAAAAATGAGAATGGTGTTTTGGCTTTTTTAAATTACTCGTATCTATATAAGTATTAAGATTTCTAATCCTTGAAAAATCTATGAATAATCTTTTGTTTTCGTTGTAAATAAAGTTGTTTTCTTTAAGCTGTGTTAATATTTTTAAAGCATCAAAAGTTAAATTACTAAAAATGATTTGATTGTTTGCAACAATAGCAAATTGAGTATTTATTTTTTTAGAAATATAAGAAAAATCATTTTTGTTTAATAAATTTTTATCGTGTCTTGCTTCAATGATATTTTGTAAAATATAATTATAGTGAGTGTATGAGTGTGTGATTTGATTTAGTCGTATATAATTTGCTTCTTTTTGATAAAAAGTAATAAAAAAAATCGTTAAAAATATGCCACTTGTGATGATATAAAGGGCTAGAATTTTAAAAATGGTATTATTAAAGTTTTCACTTTTCATTTTCTAGCCTAATGGCATAGCCTATATTTCTTTGATTGATGATAAGGTCTTTACCAAGAATTTTTCTTAAATTTTTGATATACACCCTAAGGCTCATAATCACAGGCTCTTCATCTAAACTCCAAATTTCGTCAAAAATAGTTTCTATATTTACAAAATGAGGGCGTTTTTTTAAAAGTAAAGCTAGGAGTTCTTTTTCTTTATTAGTTAGGTTGATAATTTCTTCATTTTGATAAAGGGTTTTATTGATAGGATCAAAAGAAATATTTTTTGAAGAGCTAAGTAAGATTAAGTCTTCTTTTTGATGACTAAAATTTCTTTTAATGATATTTTTTACACGGATAATTAACTCATCAACATCAAAAGGCTTTTTAATATAATCATCACAACCTGATAAAAATCCTTGTTTTACATCATCAAGCATGGATAAAGAAGTTAAAAATATAGCAGGAGTGTTTTTAGCACTTTCTCTTAATTCCTTTAATACTTCAAAACCATTGCCTTTTGGAACTTTAACATCAAAAATCCAAAGATCAAAATTTTCTTCATAAGCTTTTTCTAGTGCCTCTTGTGCATCATATACACAAGAGACTTTAAAACCTTCATCGCTTAAGGCTTCATTGATGATTTCATTTAAGCTTAAATCATCTTCTAAGAGTAGAATTTTTGCTGCCATTTTATCTCATTGAGCAATTTCCATGATTTGCACCATGCCCTTGATGATTCATTTTATGGGTTTTGTGTTCATTTTTGTTATAATGATGTAAATTTAAATCTCGTATTTCTTTGCCACTCATTTCATCGGTTAGTTTTTGCATATCTTCTTGAACGATAGCCTTTCTTTGACTTCTTTCTTGAGGAGAAAGTTTAGAGATGTTTTCGCGTAAGTTACTTTTAAATTGTTGATGAAAAACTTTTGCGTCTTTGTATTTCATCTCATTCATTCTCTTTTTCATTTCTATAATTAAGTCAGCTTGATCTTGTGCTTTTACGCTTTTTGCAAGATTTAAAATTTCATCATTGCTTTTTTTGGAAAAATCAGCACTAAATGCTAAAGAGGCTGCTAAAGAACCCATAATAAATAAACCTATAATTTTTTTCATTTTTTCTCCTTTAAATTAATGATGAGAAATTATAAAAACCCAAGATAAAGCCAAAATAAAATTTATTGACAAACAAAAAGCACATTAGCTTTTAAGCTTTGCTTTTCATTTTTAATAACAGGAAGCACTACACTATCTGCACTAGCTGCTAAACTTGGAGAATTGTATTTGATATTACAACTATCAAAATGAACATTTTTTACTATGCAAGTTTTTGTTAAAGTTTTAGAATAATATTGAGCTTTTTCAAAAGCTTTTTTAAACGCAAGATCGTATAAATCTTCTTTGTTTGCTTCTAAGGTTGCTTCGTCAAATCCTGCTTGCAAGGCTTTGGTATTAAAAGAAATTAAAGTATTGGTATTGCTGATATTTTCTATATCCTTTATAAGATTTTCATAGTCTTTATTTTTATTTTGTGGGATTTGACAAGTGAAATTAGAATACAATCTATACCCATTAAGTGTTTTTACTCCTTGATAATAATTATAACTTGGCTCTAAAGTATAACTCCCACCTTTACAATAGTCTTCTTTGGTGATACGATCTGAAATTTCTTTGAAAGTTTTAGCAATATGATTTTTTTCATCACTAGAGATGATAGTTTTTTTACTAAGTTCTTCGCTCGCACTAAAATTTAAAACAGCATTAAAAACATTTGGCATGATTTCATTTGATACTTCTATATTTCTTGAAAATTCTACATTTTGTTTATTATGATTTTTTAAACCTAAAAATTCAGTATTAAAAACTACTCCTAGTACAAACAATACCAAACAAAGTAATCCTAATCCCAAACCTTTTAAAAAACTTTTCATTTTTACTCCTTTTTAAAAATATTTTTTTAATTTTAACATAAAGCTTTTAAGAATAGATTGTATAATTTTTAAAAACAAAGAAAGTTTTAATGCGAAAAATTCATGAAAGTATTTTAAAATGGTATAACGAGAATGGTAGAAAAAACCTTCCTTGGCGTATTTTGCATAAAGAATATAGAAAATATGGTAGCGAGGATGATTTAAAAAAGCTAAAAAATATTGACAATGCTTATGCTGTTTATATTAGCGAGATTATGTTACAACAAACTCAAGTAAAGAGTGTTTTGCAAAATTATTATTTTCAGTTTTTAGCTAAATTTCCTTCTTTAAAAGCACTTTCTATGGCAAGCGAAGATGAGGTTTTAAAAGCTTGGCAAGGACTTGGGTATTATACTAGAGCTAGGAATATACATAAATGTGCAAAAATTTGTGTGCAAGAATTTAATGCAAAATTACCATTTGACATTAAAGAGCTTCAAAAACTTCCTGGTATTGGAGAATATACAGCTGGTGCTATAGCTTGTTTTGGTTTTTTACAAGCTAAAGCTTTTGTGGATGCAAATATTAAAAGAGTTTTGAGTAGATTTTATAGTTTGCAAAATCCAAACTCTAAACTTTTAACGCAAAAAGCAAAAGAGTTTTTAAACTATGATAATGCATTTGATCATAATCAAGCTTTGTTGGATATAGGGGCTTTGATTTGTTTACCTAAAAATGCAAAATGCAAGCTTTGCCCCATAGAGAGTTTTTGTAGTGGAAAAAATGAATATGAAAAATTTCATGTATCTAAAAAAACTCAATATGAAAATATTATTTTAAATATACTCATAGTGCAAAAAAATGAGCAGTTTTTGCTTATCAAAAGCAAAGAAAAGCTATATTTTAATATGTATAATTTTTTAGAATACAATAAAGAAAAAAATGCAAAATTCATAGGTGAATTTAAACACTCTTACACCAAATATAAAATTAATGCCAAGGTGTATTTTTTAAAAGATGATGGTTTTGAAGATTTAAAAGCAAAAGCATTTTCTTATAAAGAATTAGAACATATTGCACTTTCAAAACTTACCCTAAAGGCGTTTGAGCTTTTTAAAAAGAGTGATTATGCATTTTGAGAAAATTTATATAGAATTAAGTGATATTTGTGGATTAAAATGTGATTTTTGTCCTAGCCAAAAAGCGCAAAGAAAACAAATGAGCCTTGAAAATTTTGAAAAAATTTGCAAAAGTGTGCATAGTCATGCCAAGCTTTTTACTTTTCATGTGCTTGGAGATCCTTTAAGGATTTTAAATTTAAAAGAGTATTTAAAAATAGCTTTTAAATTTAATATGCAAATAGAACTTACTACAAGCGGGTTTTATTTTGATGATGAGAAAATAAAACTTGTTTTAGATTCTAAAAACATACGACAAATCAATATTTCTTTGGGTGCTTTTTTATCTCAAAGTAGAATGAGTTTAAAAGAATACTTTGAGCCTGTTTTAAAACTTATTTTTTTGCACTTGGAAAATAAAAACAATTCTTTTATCAATTTAAGACTTTGGAATTTAGATAAAAATTTCAACCCACCTTTAGAAAATGAGAAAATTTATGATTTTTTAGAGCAAAATTTTAAAGTAAAAATTCAAAAGCAAAAAACTAAAAATCGCCTAGAAAGGCATGTTATATTACACCAAGCTAGGCTTTTTAAATGGCCTTCTTTGAAAGATGAGGTTATTAGGGAGAATGGGTGTTGTCATGCTTTAAATGGACAAATTGCTATTTTAAGCGATGGAACTTTAGTGCCTTGTTGTTTGGATACTAAAGGGGATATAAAACTTGGAAATTGTTTTGAAAAAGATTTTAGCGAGCTTTTAAATTCGTCTTTATATATAGAATTAAAAGAAGGCTTTAAGCAAGGAATTTTAAAAGCTGATCTTTGCAAAAGATGTGAGTTTTTGCAATTTAAAACTGATTTTCCTTGCTCGGACAATTATAATTTCAGGAAATTCTTCATCTAAAAAAGGTTCTTCAAAAAATCCATCTATAATAAAACCATTTTTAAAACAAGTGTTGAAAATTTCTTCCAAAGAACGGTGGTAGTAGTGATGTTTTACAGGTTGTTTTTCAAATGCATACCCAAGATAATTATGCGGACTAAGATATTTTTTAGTTAATGTTACAAAACAAGGATGTTGAGTAGCAAAAACAAAAATTCCATTTTCTTTTAGTAGAGAATAAAGACTTTTAAATAAGGGCTGGATATTTTCCATATCCATGATAGCCATATTTGAAACAGCTTTGCTAAAGGTGTGTTTTTTAGCTAAATTTTGCAAAGTCAATTCATCGCTAGCGTCTATGGTTTGAAAATGAATTTTATGTAGAAAATTTTTCCATCTTTGTTTTGCTAATTTTATCATTTGATCACTATAATCAAAAGCATAAACATTTATGTTGTATTTTTTGCACATATAAGCGGAAAAATTTCCATTTCCACAAGCAATATCTAGAATATAATCATCATCTTGTATGTTTAACAATTCTTCAACTTTAGGACGCACAACTTTTTTATGAAATTCATTAGAATCATCTCCCATTTGTATATCCCAAAATTTTGCATTAATATCCCATGCTTTTTGCATTTTAAAAACCTAAATTAACTCCACCTTCATTGTTGATTTGATAGTTTGCATCCAAACCATGTTCTATTTCTTCTTCTTTGTCATTGTCTTTAGAATGTTTAAAAATATCTTCGGTAATTTTTGTAGCTATACCTCTAAGGGCTTTTTGTTTGCTTGATTTGCTTGTAGAACTCATTTTAAATTCTAGGGTATTGGAAGCTTTGATTTGAGTTGTAGCAAATTCTATCAAACGATAATCAATGTTAATATTATAAGTTTGAGTGTTAATTTCATTTTGTGTTTGTGTTATTTTAGGATTTAAAATAAGTAAAAAATCAGCCCCTAAAACATTATAAAGCTTAACAAGTTCATCATCGCTTGCATTTTTTATAAGTAAAGATTTTTCTTGATTATAAAGATCAAGATTTGCTCTATCTAAAATTCTAAATTTTTTACTTTGGAGCAAAACGCTTAAAAGCTCTTGTTCAAATTTAGCCGAAAGTTCATCTTTAACTTTATTGATGATAATTAGCGAACTTTTATCTTCAAGATTTTTTTCACTATAAAGTTTTTTGTAAATTACAACTTTTGCATGGAATTCATTTTGATTTGTTTGAGTTAAAGATTTAATATCATAGCTATTAAAAACTCCATTGCTAACTAAGTCTATTTCTTCATCATATCCTATATTGAAATTTCCATTAAAGCTAAATTCGAATTTTTTAAGCTTAACTTGTTTTAAGCCCTCCATTTTCCCAAGAGCTTCATTGATGGCATTTTTTATTGCTTCACTTCTTGTATTTCCAAAACCCTCACCATAACTTTCTTTGTTTAAAGCGCTTTGTGCTTGACAAAAATAAACAAGAGCGAAAAAAAGAATTAGTAGTTTTTTTACCATGTTACACTCTTGCTTTTACCTGTTTTATCAATAGTTTTTTCATCTTCCCAAAAAGCTAAACCACTAGTTAAATCTGTAAGAATTAAATGGAAAAAATATTCAGTTTGGATTTTGCCATTATAAAGTTTAACAGTATCTTGTCTGATTTTACCAGAAAGTGAGAAATTTGGGGCCAAAAGTGTGCCTTTTTTGGCTATGGAATTTTGATTAAATTCTTCATTGTCTCTTAAATCTCTTACATCATGAGATAAACTATCTTTTGCTCCACCTGCTGCTACAGCGGTTGTTAGTATAAATTTACCAGATTTTCTTAATGCTATGGTAATTTTTGAAGTGAGTTTATCTGTGTCTATTCTTTGCGGGGTGTCATTGATGATTTTTCCTATGGCAATAACTTTTCTATTAGAGCTATTTAAATTTGCAAAAGCAGGATCACTAAGCAAGCTTTGTATCATATCTTCAGCAGTTTTTTCAAAATCTTCTCTATCAAGTCCTAAAGTAAGTGCGTTTCCTTGAACTTTTTGCGAAGCTTTACCATCAGTATATTTTGGTTGTGAAGAACAAGCGCTGAAAATCAAAAGCGCAAAAACCATAAAAAATAAACTTTTTTTCATTTTATCTCCTTATTTTTCTTTAATTTTGTAAATAATATTTGAATTTGGCACAAAAGATCTTATAAGCACAATATAATTTTTATCTTTTTCCAGCTCATCTTCAAAGATTATTTTTTCTTTATCATTATAAATTTTAACTAAACCTTCATTTTTTAGCATTAAAATACTAGCACTTTTTGGTAAAGCTTGCCACATTCTAAGATCTGCTTTATTGATTAAAGCAGTGCTAACAGTGCTAATAAATGATAAAAAGCCACTAGAATCATTATTAGCTATGGCTAAATTAATTGAAGTTTTAAGAGCGCTTGAGGCTAGGGTTTTCATCACCATAGAGGGTAAAAGAGTTTTAAATTCACTTGCTATAATATCATCAAAATAAATTAAATTTTGTGTTTTTTCATCTTGACTTTGCAAGAATTTATAAGAAGCATTTCTTGATTTTAAATAAGCAAAAGCTACACTAATATTTGCAAGATTATCATTAAAAACAAATGGCAGGGTAAGATCAAATTCTTCTTTTGTAGCACTAAAACCATCTTCATAAATGATAAAAATATATTTTTGTTGAGGGAAGGATGTTTTTAAATGAGTGAATTTTTCAAATACTTGAAATTGTTTTTGAAGTTGTTTGTTTTTTACATCGCTTAATGCTACTTCTTTTAAAAGATCATAAGCTTTAATATAATCTTTATCAAAAAAGAAAAATAAAGCACTAAGATAACTAGCATAGATATTAGTATAATTTTTATTTGCGTTAAATGTGCTAAGAAGATTGTCATATTGCTTATAGATAGGGTTTAAATTTTGCTTAAAACTCGCATATGTTTTTTTATCTTTTTGAAGCTCTTTTTGGTATTCTTCTTGAGCTTTTTGTATATAATCATAAAAATATTCTTTCATTCTATCTTGTCTGTATAAAGCTCTGTTAAACTCTACTCTTGCATTTTTAAAATCTCCCAAGCTCATATAATTTAAACCTTTGTAGGTATTTAGCATAATCCTTTCGTAAAAATAACCTTGATAATCATTGATGGTGTCATTAAGTAAAATTTCGCTAAAATTTCTTGTGGCTTTCTGAAGCCCGTTTTGTAAATCTACATCATATTTGTAAGCCTCTTCTGCTTTATCAAAAAAAGCATTACTTTTTTCATAATCTTTACAAACTCTTGCTAAAGAGGCTAAATTTAACCCTGTGTATATAGTGTCTTTGTCTGCATTTTTTAAAGTTAAAGTATTTTCATCACATTGTTTGTTTATAAAGGCTTTTTCATAAGATAAATTAACATTAGCATGATTTGAACAAGCACTTAAAAAAAGTAAAATAAAAAGATAAAAACAAGAGTAAAAAAGCTTCATAAAATCCCTTTTTTAGTATAAATTTAAAAAAATAAGTTATAATTTTCATTTTTAGAGAGGTGTCCGAGTGGTCGAAGGAGCACGCCTGGAACGCGTGTGTGGGGTAACTCACCGAGGGTTCGAATCCCTTCCTCTCTGCCACTATGCACTTTTATTATACTGACTTCCTATGTAATCTTGTGATGAATTTTGTGTGTATGATTTTATGGCTTTAGAATTTGGATTTGCTTTTTTATCGTCTTCGTCTTTATTTTTATCGTTTTGAGCTTTTGATTCTTCTGCTTTTATTTTAGCTTGTTCGGTGCGCGCATCATTTTGCATTTGCATAGCATTAGCTGCTACTTTATAATCTTGGGGGCTAGGATCAGCTGGTGCCATAGCTGCAGCAATTACTTGCATAGCATTGGCTATAGTTTCTTCAGGAGTATTGCCTTTTTGCATTCTTATAGGCACTTCTCCTTCAACTGCATACATTTTATTATCAGGACCTCTTGTATAGCCAAAACTTGCAGCTCCTGCTAAGGCTCCACCTGCTGCTTGGTGGGCTGCTTCATGAGCCCTTACTTCTCTGTCGATTTTTTCAAGCTCTCGTACCTGTTTTACTTCTTCACTACTTAAGTCTTTACCATTAACTTTTTGAGTTTTTTCATCTTTTTCTTGATCGTTTTTATTTTCTTTTGTTTGCTGTGGGTTTTCTTTTTCAGAAATATTTTCTTTTGTTTGTTCTTTGTCTTTGTTTTGATAAGGATTTTGCGTATAAAAGGCACCGCCATAACTTGAGCTAATTTGCATTAAAATCCTTTTTAAATATAATTTCATATTTTTAGCACAAAAAAGTTAAAAAATATATAAAATTTATAAAATAAGTATTTTATAAAATGTTAAGCAAAATAAAGTATAATTTTAACTTCTTTTTATGTCAGGGTAGCTCAGCTGGCTAGAGCGCTGGTCTCATAAGCCGGAGGTCGGGAGTTCAAGTCTCCCCCTTGACACCACTTAAAATATCTTTTTAATGTTATATTTATTTTTTATATTTTCTAAATTAGCTTTCAAGAATACTTATAAGTATAGTTTTTGATTATATTTAATTCATTGTAATGTCCTTATTTTACAAGGACATTAAAAATTTAGTGACCTAGGATATGGATCGGGTCTGTGTAGCCGTACACTAGAGTTTCTTTTCTAGATTTATCATATTGATAGTGCAAAGTAAAAGTAGCATTAAAATCTTCAATAATCATATTGATTAAGTTCTTCTTGAGTGCCAAGTAGCATTAATATATCGTTTAAATAAGCGGTATTTTCTAGATTTGGCATAATGCTCCAAGTATCATGTTGTTTGTGTGCAATGACTTTTAAATTTTGTCCAATAGATTGCAAAGTTTTCCCCGCTAAATTCTCATCGATTAAAAGTTTTGCTACCTTTATGGTGTTGGCTGAAAGATCTATGATTTCAAAATTTGGATTAGTGATAAGAATTTTAGCCAAACGCTTTGCAGATTCTTTTTCAGGATAGATGACTTTATTAACCCCAAGTTTTGAAAGAATTTGTCCATGTGTAGAAGAATTTGCTTTAGCTATGATATTTTTTACCCCTATTTCTTTTAAGGCCATGAAGGTAAGTATGCTTGATTCTAGATTTTCACCTATACTAAGTATGACAACATCAGCATTTGAATAGCCCGCTTCTTTCAAAGCTATAGTGTGAGTAGAATCTAAGATATAAGCAAAATCTGCATGATCTTGCAACTCTTTAACAGCTTCTTCATCAATATCTGAAACAATAACTCTTTTGCCTTGGTCAATAAGTTCTTTTGCTAAAACAGAGCCAAATCTTCCAAGTCCTATAATACCATAAGTTTCTTTTTTCATAGTATGATTTTTCCTTTTGGATAATTTAAATATTTTTCTTTTTCTTTAAAAAATATACTAAATAAAAACGCAAGCACACCCACTCTACCGCTAAGCATTAGTAAAATAACAATAAGTTTGCTTTCGGAGCTAAAAAGCGCACTAAGTGATAAGGTCCCACCATCGCCAACTGAAACACCTACTGTGGCAAATGCTGAACTTGTTTCAAAAAGCAAAGGTAAAAAACTTTTATCATCTTCAATCAAAGATAAAAGTAACACACAAGTGATGATATAAACAATTGAACTTACTGCTATAATGAAAGCTTTATTAATAGTTTCGCTTGGAATTTCAAAGTTAAAAATTCTTGCATTACTATCTTTGATACTCCAATATGCATAAATTAATAGTACCGCAATAGTAGTTACTTTAATGCCTCCTGCAGTTCCACCTGGTGCACCACCTACAATCATAAACAAAGATCCAAAAAATAAGCTTGCATCCTTAAAGGTGCTAAGATCAAGAGTATTAAATCCTGCAGTTCGGTAATTTACCGCTGTAAAATATGCACTCATAATTTTATCAAAAAGAGAAAATTCTCCTATGCTTTTTGGGTTATGATATTCAAATAAAAATACAATCAAACTTGCAAAAATGATTAGTATAATAGTGGAAATTAAAACAAGCTTTGTATGCAGACTTAGACTAGCAAAGCGTTTTTTTGAAAAAAAGTATAATTCTAGCAATACAAAATAGCCC
>NZ_JAKMRT010000018.1:0-30225 GCF_025772225.1 Campylobacter sp. IFREMER_LSEM_CL1097
CTTAAAAATCTAAAAAGTCTAAAAATAGTTGCTTCTAAATCATCAACTTGAAGATAAAACACATCTTTATCTTCAAGTTTTAATCTTTCCTCACTTACTATAACATAAGCACCAAGTTTTATAGCAAAGCTTGCTTGTTCATTATTTTTAGCAAAAAAAACACTTGCTTGTTTGACTTTGTTTAAATCTATACTAAAATCATAAACACTAGAAGTTGCTCCATAATTTAAAACTCGAGCATTAATAAGTTCGATAAAGTTAGAAATATTCATCTAGCCTATTAAAGCTCCATTTTCGATAAAGCCTTGCGGGCTTATCAAAACTAATTTTTCATCTTTTTGAGCACTTAAAATCATACCTTGGCTTTCATGACCAAAAATTTTAGCTTTTTTTAGATTTGTAATTACGCAAACTTGCTTGCCTATTAACTCACTAGCTTTATAAAATTTAGCAATACCTGAAAGCACTTGTCTTAGTTCGCCATTTTCAAGTTCAAGTTGAAATTTTAAAAGCTTTTCACTGCCTTCTATATTCTGACAATCTTTTACTAATGCTACTTTGATTTCGATTTTTTTAAAATCATCTATTTTAATTTGAGCTAAATTTGGCTTCTCTTCTAATTTTTCTTCTTTTTTGTTTTCTTGGGTTAATTCAACTTTTGGAAACAAAGCTTCACATGCACTTGATTTTAAATCACATAATTGATTATTTAAAATTAGTTTTTGATAATTTTCGTTTGATATTTCAAAATTTAAAGCCTTTGCAATTTTTAATGCTGTCTTTGGCATAGCAGCTGAAAGTAAAATAGTTGCTTTTGTTAAAATATTAGCACATAAAGCCACTAAAGCATTAGCTTTTTGCGTTTGATTATTTTTAATCAAATTCCAAGGCTCATATTTACTAATACTTAAATTTGCTAAAGATAAAGCCTTGAAAAGTTCCTCTAAATAGCGATTTGGCTGGATATTTTCCAAAGCATTGATTGCATTATCTAAATACTCTTTGCATTCATTTAATTCTTGATTAAAATACAAATTCACATCTTTACACTCAATAATATTTTGAGAATACTTAGCACTCATACCGATAATTCTATTTAATAAATTTCCAAGCTCATTGCTCAATTCTGCATTGATTCTAGTGATTAATGCTTTTTGCGAAAAATCCCCATCATTACCAAAAGGAACTTCTCTGAGTAAAAAATATCTAAAAGCTTCTAAACCAAAAGTATCTGCTACTTCTTTAGGCGCTACTACATTGCCTTTAGATTTGCTCATTTTTTCACCATCTTTAGTCCACCAACCATGTGCTGCTATAAATTTAGGTAAAGGAAGTTCTAAACTCATCAAAAACGCAGGCCAATACACTGCATGAAAACGCAAAATATCTTTGCCTACAAAGTGTATATGAGCAGGCCAAAGATCCATATTTTCATCATCAAGTCCATAGCCCAAAGCACTCACATAATTCATCAAAGCATCAAGCCAAACATACACCACATGTTTTTCATCATTTAGTTCTTTTGGAAGCTTTATACCCCATTCAAAACTCGTTCTTGTAATGGAAAGATCTTTTAAGCCACCTTCTACAAAATAAATCAACTCATTAGCCTTATTTTTGGGTAAAATCGGCTCTTTTTCTTTGTACCATTTAAGAATTTGATCTTGATATTTAGAAAGCTTGAAAAAATAACTTTCTTCTTTTAAAAGCTGTGTTTTCTTACCACAATCTGGACAATGACACTCATTTATAAGTTGAGTTTGAGTAAAATAACTCTCACAAGAAACACAATAAAAGCCTTCATAAGTGCCTTTGTAAATATCACCTTTATCATACATTTTTTTAAATGCTTTTTGAACGCTTAATTTGTGATTTTCATCCGTAGTTCTAATGAAATAATCATAAGAAATCTCAAACTCATCCCAAAGTTTTTTAAACTTAGCACTAATTTCATCTGCATATTCTTTAGGAGTAAAATTTCTAACGCTAGCAGCTTGCTCTATTTTTTGACCATGTTCATCTGTGCCTGTTAAAAAGAATGTTTTTTCTCCTTGTAAGCGATAAAATCTAGCCAAAGTATCTGCTATAATCGTAGTGTAAGCATGACCAATATGAGCCACATCATTTACATAATATATCGGGGTAGTAATATAACGCATTTTCAACCTTTATTAAAAATCAAATCCACCTTCTTTACCTTTAGACATACTCTTATAAACTGCTTCTATATACTCTTTTCTTAAAGAACACTCAAAAATCATAGAGCAAGGTAAACAAGATTTTAATTTTTTTTCGTTTTGACAAGCTTGAAGTTCATTTTTTTTAACTTCTAAAGCCAACTCAAATTCATCTTTAACTTCAGCCATTAAAAACCTTTATAAGCTTGTTTTAGTTTTTCAATTTCATATTTAGAACCCAAAAAGCATGGCGTACTTGCATGAATTTTTTCAAATTCTAAATCAAGTAAAGAATCATTTTCTCCATTGGTAGAAAATCCTCCTGCTTTTTCAAAAATAAAAGCAAAAGGAAACACCTCAAAATATGCTCTTAATTTTCCATTTGGTGCATCGCTTGTTGCAGGATATGAAAACAACCCTCCACCTTTGAGTAAAATTTGGTGCAAATCACTCACCATAGCACCAGAATATCTCAAGCGATAACCCTCATCAAATAAAGCTTTTATAAAAGCTCTATGAGTATTTGACCAATTTTTTTGTGTCCCACCGCTTGCATTTAATTTGCCTTTTTCATTTAATTTTAAATCCTTAACAAAAACAAATTCATCTTTTTCATTTAATCTATAAAGCTTAGGAGTGTCTATACACACTATAAGCTCTAAACGCACGCCATAAATAGCATAAATTGCTGCTTTTAGATTTTTTGCATTAGCCTTTTGCTCATAAATAGCAAAAATAGAACCTATAGCAAAATTCACATCTACTAAAGAAGAACCATCTAAAGGATCATAAGCAACAACATATTTTTCATTTTCATTGATTAGCAATTGCTCTTGTTTTTCCTCGCTAATTAAGCTTTTTAAACCTTTGCTTTGCTTTAAAATTCTAGTGATAATCTCATCGCTTTTCACATCAAGTTTTAATTGATTATCTCCTGTGGCATTTTGAGAAGTGGTATAATCAAAATCTTTTAAATATCTAAGTTCTTTTGAAATTTCAATCACTGCTTTTTGTATATCGTCAATTAATTCTTGCATATTTTACCTCTATACTTTTTTTGAATTTTTTAATATAAAATCACAAATACTTTCCAAATCATCCAAATAAAGCCAAGTTAAATTTTTATTTTCAATTTTCTCATAGCTTGCAATAGCCTTAGAATAAGCAAAATAGCTCTCATCTACTTCTTTACAAAAAACGCTAATTCTTGGCATATCTAAGGTTTTTAAGCCCTCTATAAATAAAAAATCAAATTCTCCTAGTTTAGAAATAGCTTCATCTAAAGTACTTGGAGAATGTGTAAATAAAGTTGTCCTTGTGGGACTTAAAACCATTACATCAGCACCACTTTGAAAAAATTTAAAACTATCTTTTTTTGCTATATCAAAGCTTGCTTTATCTTTTGGATCATGTTTTATAATGCATACTTTATAATTTTGCTCCATAAAATACTTAGCAACTTGAGTAATCAAAGTCGTTTTACCTGAATTGGAAGGCCCGCTAAAAGCCATTGCTAATCTTTTCATAACTTCCTTAAATCAAATAAAATAAATGAAATTATATCTTTTTAAAAGTTAAAAGCTTATAATTATAAAAAAATTAGGAACAAAAATATGAAAAAAGTTTATATGATTATTTTTTTAACACTTATTTTTACCGCATGCTCTAATAAAACCCAAGAGCAAAGTGAAATTAATTTAAAAAGCCAAACTCTAATGTATGCACAAAAAATTAATTTTAATTATAAAGATAATAGAGTAGTTGCTTTATTGAGCTATTTAAACCCTGTATTAGATGAAAAAAGTCAAAAAGAAGTTTTTGTACTTAGTTTTTTGCCAAATATCAACATCAAGCAAGAGCAAATTTCAATACTCATAGATGGAGAAAAAACTAATATAAAAACCTTAGATCAAAATGATAAATTATTTAAATATATCATTAAGAGTGATTATGCAAGTTATTACAAAATCACTCTTAATGAATTAGTGCAAAAACCTATTTTAAAACTTGATTTGTGTTTTGAGAATCAGTGTTTTGAGCTAAAGTTTCAAAAAATTTCGAAATCGGTGTATTATCGTTCAGAAGATGCAAATAAACAACATAATTAGCTAAAACTTTCTTAGCATATACCCTGCTTTCTGCATAAGGAACAAGCTCCATTGATAAAAATGGCTCATATTTTCCCGCTCTAAACATATCTTCTCTTTTGAGCATTCTAGTGGTAAATCCTATACCTCCATTATAAGCATAAGCCACAAAAACCGGGGAATTAAGTTTAGATTCTAAATAATCTAAATGATGATTTGCAAAAGTATAAGCTGTTTTTGGTTCAAAAAGCATATCTTGATCAAAATTTGGAATTTGCAGTTCTTTATTGCCTATATGATTAGCTAAAAATGGGATAAATTGCATAATACCCAAAGCATAAGAAGTTGAAATGGCTGTTGGTATAAAACGACTTTCTTGTCTAGCTAAAGCTAAAATCATAGCTTTTCTTTGTGTAGAATAATCTTTTAAATATTCAAAATAAGGCATAATAAAATAATGTTTTTTAAAACCTTCGGCCCTTTCTTTAATATAGGCATAAATAGCGATATTTTCCTTGGTATAAAAATCTTTTGCAAGTTTTTCTAGCTCATTAGGAGTACCTTTTGCAATTTCTTTTGCGAGCTTTTGCCAAGCAAAAGGATCTTTCATATCAAAATTATTTTTTTGTTTTTTTGGCTTTAATTCTTCTATTTTAGGTAATGGTAAGCCTTTTAACTCTCTTGCATAAAGACTATAAATATTTAAAGAATCACTTTGAGCAAGCTCATCAATGTACTTTTTATCTTGAGTGATCAAATATAGCCAAAAATTTGCATTATCTACTAAAGGTTTGCTTTTAAAAGTATCTTTTGCTACTTGAAAAAATTCCAATGCTTTTTTATCGTCATTTTCTAAAATAGCATTTACACCTAGATAAAAAGCATTATCTTGAAAAGTTAAATTTGCATCTACATTGACTAGAGATTTTCTTATCAATGGACTTTTTTTCTTAATGATAATTTCTTTTACAAAATTTGTAAATTCTTTTTCTTTGGCTAATTCATTTACAAAATCTTTTTCTAAGAAAAAATCTTTTTTATCTTTTAAGAAATTATAGATTTTATAAAAATTAGCACTATCATAATTTAAAACCGCATAACTTAGAGGATCTTTAGCATCAAAAGCTTCTAAAAGTTTTGTTAAATTTGGATTATCCTGTGGGATATTTTTTTTCATCTCATTACGCACTGAAGCATTAAGATCTTGTATAAAAGTTAAACTATTTAATCTTATAAGCTGACAAGTAGCATTAGCATCTAAGATATTTTGCGTATTAAATTTATAACAAGCTTCATATTCTTTATTATACCCCAAAGGCGGAATAATGGCTTCAATGGCATTTTTAATACGCCCTGCATAACGATAAATATGTTCTTTTAAACCTTCAACTTCTTCTTTTTTAAATTCATTTTTTTCTAATAAACGATATAAATAATAATCCTTAGCTAAAGAATTTGGTCTTTGCTCTAATTCTTTATAAGAATACATTGCACTATTTGCAAAAACAACTCCAGCTAAAAGTAACACTACACTTTTTTTCAACACTTATAAACTTCCTAAAATTAAATTTGATAAAAATATTTGGATAAATTTTAATCCTAAAATAATAATCAAAGGTGCTAAATCAATACTCCCTATAGTAGTAGGAATAAACCTTCTTACAAAAGCATAAGCAGGATTAGTTAAACGATATAAAATTTGCACTATAGGATTATATGGATCAGGCCTTACCCAAGAAATCAATGCTGCAATGATTATAATCCATACATAAATTTCAATAACTAAAGAAAAAATTTGCACCAAAGATACAATCAAACTTGTTCCAACTCCCATTTTACTCCTTTATAATTTCTTTAACAAAAGGCTTGATTAGAGTATAAATTTCACTCATTTCAGGTCCGTGAGTAACTCCTGTTAATACCAAACGCAAAGGCATAAAGAAATTTTTACCTTTTAAATTTGTTTTTTCCATCAAAATCTTTTTAAACTCATCATATTCTTGAGGTAAATCTAAATCTTTTAAAACTTCTTTAATCAACTTACATTCTTTTTCAAATTCATTATAATTTTTAACTGCAAAAATTGCTTGTATTTTTTCTCTTATCTCATTTAGCGTGCTAGCTTCTTGAGTATAAAATTTTGCAAGCTCAGCTACATCTTTGCCTAAATTTAATAAAGAATTTAATTTATCATTATCAAGCATTTTTATATGCTCACGGTTAATTTGCATTAAACGCTTAGTATCAAATCTTGCAGGAGATTTTGAAACTTTTTTCAAATCAAACCATTCTATGGCTTCTTCTAAAGTAAAAATCTCTTTTAGAGTTTTATTACCTAGAAGGATTAAATAATTTGCAATAGCACTTGCTAAATATCCATTATCAAGCATCCATTTTACACTAGAATGAGCCTCTCTTTTGCTCATTTTAACACCTTCTTCATTTAAAATGATAGGCAAATGTACATAAGTCATGCTTTTATCATAACCCAAACTTGCTCTAATATGTTCTTGCTTAGGAGTATTTGAAACATGATCTTCGCCCCTTATAATACAAGTAACACCTTCTAGCATATCATCAACCGCACAAGCAAAATTATAAGTTGGGGTTTTATCAGCCCTCATAATTACAAAACTATCAATATCTTCAGGATTAAAACTAATCTCACCTTTAATATAGTCTATAAATTTCATTTGCGATTGAGGTTTTTTAAGACGGATTACGAAAGGTTTTTCACAATTTAATACATCAATATCTGCAAGTTTTTCACAAGTACCATCGTATCTATATGCTTGATTTTTACTTTTAGCTAGTTCTTTTTTATGAGCTAATTCATCCTCAGTGCAAAAACAAGCAAAAGCTTTTTTTTCACTTACTAGCTTTAAAGCCATTTGACGATGAAATTTCAAATTCTCACTTTGTACATAATAATGCTGCCAAGTTATACCAAATTCTTTTAAAATAGCTTTTATTTCTTCTTCTTTTCCAGCTATATTTCTAGCATTATCCGTATCTTCAATACGCAAAATAAAATCAGAATTTTCTTGTCTTGCTTTAATATAATTAAATAAAGCTGCTCTTAAATTTCCAATATGCATATCTCCAGTAGGCGATGGTGCAAACCTATACATTATTTATCCTTTTAAAAAACTTTTTTATCATTATACAATTAAATACTTGCTATTTCTTTTAAGTTCACACAAAATTCACTCAATAGCAATATGATTTCATAAATAATTCAACATAAAGGATAAAAAATGAAATTAAAAATAGCTTTAGCAACATTAGTTACTGCAGGTTTTGTTTTTGCACAAGATATGATTGTAGGAGTTAATGCTTTACCAGCAAATTCTAAAAATTTCATACAAAAACATTTTACAGGTTCAAATATTGCTTTAGTTAAACAAGATATTGATAGCTTTGATGTTTATTTAGACAATGGAACTGAGCTTGAGTTTTTTATCAATGGAGATTGGAAAGAAATCGATGCAAAATACAGACCAATTGATACTTCTTTTTTAAGTCCAAATGTTTTAGCAACGATTAAAAAAATGCACCCAAATGCAAGTATAATTAAAGTTGAAAAAGAAATTCAAGGTTATAAATTCAAACTTAATAATATGATGGAAATTTATACTGATGTAAATGGAAATTTCTTGGGACAAAAATTTGATGATTAGAATTTAAGCTAAGCTTTTTTGCTTAGCTTTTATAAGAATTTAGAGCAAGCTCTTGTATATTATAATTAGCAATTCTCTTGTAAGTAAAGCCTTTTTTCTCTAAAAAATCAAGTAAAATTTTCTCCATTTTTTCTAAAGCATTTAAGACTTCTTTTGAAAGTTCAAAACTCAATGGCTCTATACGCTTTGGTACGCAAGCTAAAATTTGAGTTTTAGGTAAATCTCCCATAAGTTCCATGTATTGTAAAGTTTGAAGCATTTCAACCTCATGCGCACTACCACTCCAATTAACTTTTTTTGGCATTGCATCATAAGGAAAGAAAAAAATATCTCCAATCTTAGCATCATCTGCTGCAATACAATCAATCACAACCATTTCATCATATTCAGCTATAATATAGCTAAGTTGCAAAGCCAAAGTTCCACCATCTACAAAACTCACTGAGTCTTTTTCATGATAAAACTTATAATTTTTTTCTAAAAGTTTGCAAAGATGAACGCCTAAGCCCTCATCTGCAAACATAATATTACCAATACCTAAAACTAGAAGTTTCAACGATTTTCTCTTACAAATTTATAACCGCTAAAGATAGCATCTAAAGCACCATCTTTACCTTTAACTGAGTTAAATACAGCCATATAAATATGCACTGGAACAAAAATCAACACAACCCACATTAAAATTCTATGATAGGTTCTAACATCAGCCAATCCACCTAACATTACCTCAATAGGTCTTAAAATATTATATAAAAATCCACCCAAGCCTTCATGATATACATGCATATAAAGGATTAATCCTGTCAAAATAAGCCCAAACATAACAAGATAAAAGAAAAGGTAAGTTACAAATTGCAAAGGATTATATACACCTTGTAAATGCGGGTGCTTTCCTAGGAAAATGTAAAATTTAATTTGCTCTATCCATAATTTTACATTAAAAATATCTTTTATACTCTTTCTCTCACCATCACTTTTTGAATCAAAAAAGAACAAATATGTTTTAAAAATCACACAAGCTATTAAGATAAAACCAAAAATTTGGTGCACCATGCGGTATTTTGCCTGCATAAATAAAGTCGGTTCAGATGAAATAGAAGGAGCTTGAAATACATAAGAAATATAATATCCAGTTCCCACTAAAATCACGATTGCAACCGCTCTTAACCAATGTGTAAAACGAAGACCGATACTAAATTCGTATTCAGCCTTTCTGTTTGATTTTAAGGAATGTTTAGAATCCATACTAAAGTCCTTTCCTTATAAATTTACATTAACTTTATACTCGCTAAGATTATTACCTTTAGTATCCATTACATGTACTGCACATGCTATACAAGGATCATAAGAGTGAATAGCTCTTATTACTTCTAAAGGCTGTTTAACATCAGCTAGTTTCATACCAATAAGACATTGTTCATAGCTACCACCTACTCCATTTGCATCTTTTGGACTTGCATTCCAAGTAGAAGGAACTACTGCTTGCCAATTTTCAATTACACCATTTTTAATCCTACACCAATGGCTTAACGCACCACGAGGTGCACTTCCCATAAATCTACCTTTGTATTCTTTGTTTTTATCAATTACATAAGTAGTACAAGTGCTTTCATCTGTTTTTAAATTTTCAACCAAAGAATCAAATGCTTTTAAACCATGATCAGCAATAATTTTAGCTTCAATTGCTCTAGCACCTGTTCTTCCTAAAGTGCTCATAAGTGCTTGAACTGGTAAATTCGTAGCTTTTAAGAAAGAATCAACTGCTTCTACTACAATTTTATTACCCTTAGCATAATTTACTAAAATATTTGCTAATGGTCCAACTTGCATAGGTAAATTTTCATATCTTGGAGCTTTAATCCAGCTATATTTGCCTTTAATATCAAATACCTTACTATGAACTATATTGCCTTTATCATCGATGCTTTCACCATCAATTAAGCCTGTATAGTTTGGATTAGTTTTACCATCATAAGGATGTAAAGCTTCATTGTCTGCATACCATGATCTTGTAGCTTCTTCGGTGATTTTAGCTTCATCTACTTCTTCAACCTTACTCAAATCACCATTTCTAATAATACCACCTTCAAACAACCACTCATCACTTGAAATTTGGAATTCTCTCTCAGTATAAAAGTTATTTACCCCTACATCATTTAATACACTTGCTTCTTTAGAGTAAGCTTTAGCTGCCATGATTAAATCCGGATAATAAGCACGATTAATAAAATCAGCTACTTCTTGGAATTTAGTCATATATTCAGCCATTCTTGATGGGTTTAAAAGATCCATAACACAAGTTACACCACCTACAGTTAAACTTTGTGGGTGAGGATTTTTAGCACCAAAAATCGCCATAGCTTGAGCTATTGTTCTTTGAATTCTTAAACATTCTAAATAATGTGAAAGCGCAATAAGGTTTTGCTCAGGAGTAAAGCGATAAGTCGCATGTCCATAATAAGCATTTGCAAATGGTCCAAGATTTCCTTTATCTACAAAGGTTTTTAGTCTTTGCTGAACTTCTAAAAGCTTATCTGCACCTGTTGCATAAGGCATATCAGTATATTTAAATGCTTCATCACTTGCTTTTTTTACATCAGCACTTAAAGCACTTACAACATCAACAAAATCAAGACCATGAAGTTGATAAAAATGTACAGGATGATCATGCATGTATAAAGCTGCATTCATTAAAGTTCTAGTTAAAACTGCATTTAGTGGCGGAGTAATACCTAAAGCATTTTCTACTGCGATAATCCCTGCTCTATAATGTGAAAAAGTACAAACACCACAAATTCTTTGAGTTAAAAAGCCTGCATCTCTTGGATCACGACCTTTTACAATAGTTTCAATCCCTCTCCATAAAGTCGATCCTGAATATGCTTCTTTAATGACATTATTTTCATCAACCACTACTTCAACTCTTAAATGTCCTTCTATTCTAGTAAGTGGATCTATAATA
Source organism: Campylobacter sp. IFREMER_LSEM_CL1097 (assembly GCF_025772225.1). Classification (NCBI taxonomy): domain Bacteria; kingdom Pseudomonadati; phylum Campylobacterota; class Epsilonproteobacteria; order Campylobacterales; family Campylobacteraceae; genus Campylobacter; species Campylobacter sp. IFREMER_LSEM_CL1097. Next base: position 10,907 of record NZ_JAKMRT010000018.1, read on the forward strand.
ATTCTTTTTGACATTTTTAATCCTTATTTTTTTCTAATGAAGCAATTACAGCATGCGCAGCAACAGCTACGCCTGTTACACAAAGCACACCTATACCAATTTTATCTGAAATGCTATCAGCACCCAAGCCATAAACAGTATCAAATAATCTTCCTGCCATCACTTCTTCAAAAGGTCCCATAGTATCCCAAAAATCAGGTTCAGAACAGCCTATACAACCATGTCCTGCTTGGATTGGCCATGAAGTATGTTGATTAAATCTCTCTCTTGAGCAATTATTAAAAGTATAAGGGCCTTTACAACCTACTTTATAAAGACAATATCCTTTTTTTGCTCCCTCATCACCAAATTGTTGCACAAATTCACCCGCATCAAAGCGTCCTCTTCTTTCACAAAGATCATGAATTCTTAACCCATAAGCCCATTTTGGTCTATTGTAGGCATCAAGTGCTGGCAATGTTTGATACAATATGTAATGAATCACATTACCTATAATATTTTTTTCACTTGGAGGACAACCTGGTACATTAATAACTGTTTTATTTGTTACTTTACTTAAGCTTACAGCATTGCTTGGATTAGGTCTAGCAGCTTGGATACCACCAAAAGCCGAACAAGTACCTATAGCAAAAATAGCTAAAGCATCACTACAGGCTTGTTCTGCTAATTGTCTTCCTGTTTTTCCATGTGGTCCTATAGTTAAAAAGTTTTCTGTAGCACCTGTTGGTATACCACCTTCTACCATTAAGATATATCTACCTTTATATTTTTCCATAGCAGCTTCAAGATTATGTTCAGCTTGCCAACCTGCAGCACCCATTATAGTTTCATGATATTCTAAAGAAATATGATCAAAAATCAAACTATCAATGGTAGGAGCATCACTTCTTAATAAACTTTCAGAACATCCTGTACATTCAGCCATATGAAGCCAAATCACTGGAAGTCTATCACTGAGCTCAGCAGCTCTTGCAACTACTGGAGTAAAGCTAGCAGGTAATGCTAAAAATGCAGTCATAGCACTAGCCCATTTCATAAAATCTCTTCTTGAAAAACCTGATTGCTCTAAGGCTTTAGAGATGGAAATCTCATTTTTCAAAAGAGGAAGTTTTTCTAATGCGTCTAAACGGCGATTAAAAATATCTAAATCACTCATTTGTTGTTCCTTAAATTATAGAAATATCATTAAAGATTTTAAAATATTTATTGTTAAGAATAGATAAAAAATGATAATTTTTTAATCAAATATACGAAGTATTTACAATTTAGTATTATTAAGATAATTTTACTCTAAATAAGCAAGTATTACACTTGCTTATTGTTTAACAATGATGATTTCATCATCTTTAGAATCTATAATAATCTCATCATTTTCATTTAATTCATCCGATAATATCATATCACTTAATTTATCTTCTACCATATCATACAAAGCTCTTTTTAATGGTCTTGCGCCAAAATCTACATCAAAACCAACTTTTGCTATTAAACTAGCAGCATTATCACTCAAGCTTGCTTTAATACCCCTATTTTCAAGACTTTTTTGCAAGGTATTAAAAAGTAATTTAACTATTTTTTTAGCTTCACTTTCTCCCAAAGGGTTAAAAGTGATAATATCATCTAAACGATTTAAAAACTCCGGTCTAAAAAAGTTTCTAAGAGCTTCTTTAATAGCTTTTTCTTTTTCTTCGCCCTTTAACTCCATAATAAAATTTGCACCTATATTAGAAGTTAAGATAATGATAGTATTAGTAAAATCGACCGTTACACCTTTACTATCTGTAGCCCTACCATCATCTAAAATTCCCAAAAGTATATTAAATACATCTTTATGGGCTTTTTCTACTTCATCAAATAAAATCACACTATAAGGCTTTCTTCTAACAGCTTCAGTTAATTCCCCACCTTCTTCATGCCCTATATATCCTGGAGGTGCACCTAAAAGTCTTGATACACTGTGTTTTTCCATAAATTCACTCATATCAAAACGCACCATAGCTTTTTCATCATCAAATAAAAATTTAGCCAAAACTTTAGCACTTTCTGTTTTACCTACTCCAGTTGGCCCTAAAAATAAAAAGCTTCCTATAGGCTTAGTTGCTTGATTTAACCCTGCTTTGTTACGCTTAATAGCTTTAGCTAAAGCACTCAAAGCCTCATCTTGCCCTATGACGCTTTCTTGTAAATACTCTTGAATATGTAAATATTTTTGTTTTTCAGAAGTGAGCATTTTTTGCACACTAATGCCTGTCCATTTACTTAAAATACCAGCTACTAAATCCTCATCTACTTGATTTTTAAGCAAAACTCCTTCTTGGGTCATTTGTTTCCATTTTTCTTCTAAATTTAAAACCTCTTTTTCGCACTCTAAAATTTTGCCATATTCTATTTCAGCAGCCTTTTGAAAATCTCCTTTATTTTTAGCCAAAATAGCTTCATTTTTTAAAGTATCGATTTCTTTTTTCTTTGCACTTATGCCATTAAATACTGCTTTTTCATTTTCAAATTTGGCATTAAGTTTGATTTGCTCTTCTTTTAAATTTGCTAATTCTTTTTTAATCTCTTCCAATCTTTTTTCATTAGCTTCATTTTCTTCCATTTTTAAAGCTTCATTTTCTACTTCCAAACTTTCAATTTGCTTTCTAACCTTTCTTAAAGAATTTGGCTCACTTTCTATTTGCATTTTTAATTCCGCTGCAGCCTCATCAATTAAATCAATCGCTTTATCAGGTAAAAATCTATTAGCTATATAACGCTTAGATAGCTTTGCAGCTGCCACTAAAGCACTATCATTAATAGTTACATTATGATGAATTTCTAATTTTTCTTTTATACCTCTAAGCATAGCCAAAGCTTCATTTACACTAGGTTCAGCTACATTTACAGGCTGAAATCTTCTTTGTAAAGCTGCATCTTTTTCAAAATATTTTCTATATTCTTTTAAGGTTGTAGCACCTATAGTATGAAGCTCACCTCTTGCTAAAGCAGGTTTTAAAATATTTGCTGCATCCATGCTCCCTTCATTTGCACCTGCACCTACAATGGTGTGAATTTCATCTATAAATAAAATTACATTCTTATGTTTTATTACTTCATTTACAACTGCTTTTAATCTATCTTCAAATTCACCTCTGTATTTTGCCCCTGCTATTAAAGCACTCATATCTAAAGCTATAACTTTTTTATTTTGCAACGAAGTAGGAACATCTTTTTTTACTATCCTTTGTGCTAAAGCTTCCACCACAGCAGTTTTTCCTACCCCTGGCTCACCTAATAAAATAGGATTATTTTTAGTTTTTCTGATTAAAATTTGCATTAATCTTTGAATTTCTTCTTCTCTACCTATAACAGGATCAAGCTCATTGTTTTTAGCTTTCATAGTCAAATCAATACCAAATTTAGATAAAGAATCAAGTGTTTCATCACTTGTTTTGGTTTCTATTTTAACTCCTGCTCTAATGAATTCCAATTCTTTTTTAAACTCATTTAAATCTACAAATTTAGACAAAAGTTCCTTAATAACCCCGCTAGCACTTTCTGAAACAAGCCACATATCCACAGCTAAATAACTATCTTTATTTTCTAAAGCCAAGCCTTTTGCTTTTTCTAAAGAATTAATAAATTCATTTGAAAATTTAATATTGTCTTTATTTACATTTGAGCTAGTAGGAAAAGATGAAATTTTACTTTTTACTTCTAACTCAAATGCCTCTTTAGAAACATTTAATTTATTAAAAACTTGATTAAGCAAACTAGAGCTATCAACACTTAAAGCCCATAATAAATGCAAAGGTTTTATTTCACTATTCTTAGAATGAATGGCCAAAGAAATTGCACTTTCTATATTTGAAAGCATAGAATCTGTTAAAAAATCTTGTATATTTGCCATTTTTACTCCTTTTTACTTTTATATGAAGTGTATTATATAACTTTAGTCTATTATTGTCAAGTTTATTTAGTTATATTTATAAATAATTTTTTATATATATACACTAATATCATAAAAATATTTACTTTATTTACGATTTTTTAAGCAAAAATAACTAAAATTAGATAATTATTTTATGAATTCATATTTATTTTGGAGTTTTTCCTTTGAAGACAAAAAGAAATCTTATTATCGCAGCTAGCATTTGTAGTTTAATAACCGCTTCTTTTATTTTTACTAACTTGCAAGCTAAAAATCCCGCTCCTAGCGAAGCAGAAAAAAAAATAGAAGCTTTATCTAAACTTACAAGAACTATGTCTATCATAGAACAATATTATGTTGATGATGTTAATTATACAGATTTGGTTGATAAATCCATAGCAGGTTTACTTACAAATTTAGATGCCCACTCTTCCTTCTTAGATGAAAAAGGTTATAAAGAGCTTAAAGAACAAACTAATGGGGAATTTGGTGGACTTGGCTTTACTATTACCCAAAAAGATGGAGCAATTAGTGTTGTAGCTCCTATAGAAGGAAGTCCAGCGGATAAAGCAGGTATTAAAACTGATGATATTATCTTAAGAATTAATAACGAATCAACTTTAGGTATGACTTTAAATGAAGCTGTTTCTAAAATGCGTGGAGAGCCTAAAACAAAGGTTACTCTAACTATTTATAGAAAAGGTGATACAAAGCCATTTGATGTAAATTTAAAAAGAGATATCATAAAAGTAGATAGTGTTTATACAAAATTAATTGAAAATGAAAATTTACTTTATTTAAGAGTGACTAATTTTGATAAAAATGTTGTAGATGAAGCTAGTAAAGCAATCAAAAAACATTCTAATACAAAAGGAATTATACTAGATCTTAGAACCAATCCAGGCGGTATTTTAAATCAAGCAGTGGGTTTAGTAAATCTTTTTGTAGATAAAGGAGTAATCGTTTCACAAAAAGGTAAAATTGAAAGCGAGAATGTAGAATTTAAAGCAAATCCTAGTAAAAAAATCACCAATGCACCTTTAGTAGTGCTTGTAAATGGTGGCAGTGCAAGTGCGAGCGAGATTGTAAGTGGGGCTTTGCAGGATTTTAAACGCGCTATTATCATAGGAGAAAAAACCTTTGGAAAAGGTAGTGTGCAACTTATATTACCTATGGATGAAAAAGGTAAAGAAGGCTTGAGACTTACTATAGCAAAATATTATTTACCAAGTGGTAGAACTATACAAGCTGTTGGAGTTAATCCTGATATAGAAGTATTTCCAGGAAAAGTAAGTAAAGAAGAAAATCACGGCTTTGAGATCAAAGAAAGTGATCTTAAAAAACACTTACAAGCTGAACTAGATAAAATCGGACATCAAGAAAAGAAAAAAGACAACAAAGAAGATAAAAATATCATTACCAAAGAACAAATTAATAATGACATACAACTAAAAACCGCAATAGATGCAATTAAAATTTTAAACATTACAAAAGGAGAGTAAAATGGCTATGAAATTAGATCTTTTATATGAAGGAAAAGGTAAAAAAATGTTTAAAACTGATGATGAGAATTTGCTCATCACAGAATTTAAAGATGATTTAACAGCTTTTAATGCAGAAAAAAAGGGTAATGAAGCAGGAAAAGGTGCATTAAATTGTAAAATTAGTACTGAAATTTTTCATCTCTTAGAAAAAGAAGGCATTAAAACCCATCTAGTAGAAACCATCAGCGAAAAAGAACAAATTGTTAAAAAATGTAATATTATACCCATTGAAGTTATTACTAGAAATGTAGCTACAGGATCTTTAACAAAAAGATTAGGCATTAAAGAAGGCACGATTTTACCTTTTGCTGTAGTTGAGTTTTGTTATAAAAATGATGATTTAGGTGATCCTATCATCAATGATGAGCATTGTTTGATTTTAAATCTAGTAAAAAGTGAAAAAGATTTAGAATTAATCAAAAATACCGCAAGACATATCAATTCTATTCTAGTAAAATTCTTTGAATCTAAAGGTTTAAGATTGATTGACTTTAAATTAGAATTTGGTATTGATAATGAAGGAAATATGATCTTAGCTGATGAAATTAGTCCTGATAGCTGTAGATTTTGGGATAGCAAAACTAATGAAAAATTAGATAAAGATCGCTTTAGACAAGACTTAGGTAATGTAAAAATGGCTTACGAAGAAGTCTTAAAAAGAATTTTAAGTTAGGAAAAATAATGAAAGTAACTATAAATATCACACTTAAAAATGGGGTTTTAGATCCTCAAGGCAAAGCCATAGAAAAGGCTTTGCATTCTTTGGATTTTAATAATATTGCAAATGTTAAAACCTCAAAACAAATTAGTTTTGATATAGCTTGTGATGATAAAGAAGAAGTTTTTAAACAAGTTGATTTAATGTGTAAAGAATTACTTGCAAATACTGTGATAGAAGATTATGAGATAATATTATGAAAGTAGCTATTATTCGTTTTCCTGGAACTAATTGTGAGTTTGATACAGCTTATGCCTTTGAAAAATTAGGGGTAAAAACTGAAATCATTTGGCATGAAAGACAAGATTTTAGTGCAGATTTAATCGTATTACCTGGAGGTTTTTCTTATGGAGATTATTTAAGATGTGCTGCTATTGCAAAACTTGCTCCTGCTATAAAAACACTTAAAGAGCATGTTCAAAAAGGTGGATATGTTCTAGGCATATGTAACGGCTTTCAAATTTTATTAGAACTTGGACTTTTAAAAGGAGCTATGAAACATAACAATAGTTTAAGTTTTATTTCTAAGATGCAAGCATTGCAAGTAGTATCAAATAATAATGCTTTTTTGAAAAATTTTCAAAAAAATGATATCATAGAATTACCTATTGCTCATGGAGAAGGAAATTATTTTAATAGCGAAGATGGTATTAAAATGCTAGAAGATAAAGATATGATCTTACTAAGATATATCAATAATCCAAATGGCTCTTTAAACGATATAGCAGGAATTTGTGATGAAAATAAAAAAGTCTTTGGATTAATGCCACATCCTGAAAGAATGTGCGATGATATTCTTGGATCAAAAGTAGGACTTAAAATGTTTGAAGGATTTTTAAATTGCTAAAAACCTTCAAATTTTTTTGTCTTTTTTTACTAACTTTTAACTTATATGCTCAAGAAAATAGTGTTTTTGAAGATTATAACACTTTAGAAAAAAATTATAATCAATTAGATGATCAAGCTAAGCAAATTTATCAAACTATCGCTCCAAGTGATGAGAGTAATTATGAAAGTAAAATCGATGATGAAAATTTCATCCCTCAAGGTTCTTTAGTATTAAACGCAAAAGAATACACCGATGAAGCCTATATAGATGAGGCTTTTACTATAGATCTTGAGGTTATTACCACAACTAATGTGAGTTTTGATTTAAATGTGAGTTTTGAAAAAAGTGATGATATGCTTTGGATCAATCCTAATCCTATTTGGGAACAAAAGGCTAATTCATATCATACAAAATTATGGTTTGAAGCTAAAAGTTTAAATGCTAGTTTAAACAAAATCATCGTTTCATTAAGCAGAAATGATCATATTTTTCAAAGCTCATCATTAATTATAAAGCCCATTAAACTTAAAAAAATCGATGCTCCTTCTAATAAATACTCACATATAGTTGCAAGCAATTTGGAAGTTAAACAAGTAAAAGCGAGTAGTTTTGATAATGATAGTATAATTTTATTTATAGAACTTGCAGGAGAAAACACAAATCTAGCAAGTTTTAACATAAAAGATATCCAAAAACAAGGTGTAGAGGCTATTAAAGGCGATTTTGAAAAACAAAGTGGATTTTATTATGCTATTTTAGATAAAAGTAAAACGCGTTTTGAGTTTTCTTACTTTAATTTAAATTCTAAAGAATTAAAAGATTTTTCCTTAAAAATAGAACTTAAAGAAGATAGTATAAGTACACAAAGTGATTTAAATCCAAAAACTAATGATTTTAATTTTTACAAACAAGTTTTTTTATGGAGCTTGTGTGGTATTTTCGCTTTATGGTTTGTATTTAAAAAAAGCTACACAGCTTTAGGTTTGGCAATTTTGGCTCTAATAGCAAGTTTTTTAGCTCAAAATAACATATATAAAGCTATATTAAAAGCTGAAAGTAAAGTACAAATTTTACCAACTCTAAACTCAACTCATTTTTATTCTGGGAAATACAAACAAGAAGTAGAAGTGTTAGATTCAAGAGATGAATACAGAAAAATTTTATTTAATAATGGAAAAATAGGCTGGGTGAAAAGTGAAGATTTATCAAAGATTTAAAGCTTTAATATTTTGGGTAGAATTTATTTTATCTATTATATTTTTATGTATTGCCTTTTTATTATTGCAATCGCAAGAAAAAATTTGGAAAATCAGAAAAGTATGGTCAAAACTGCAAAAATATGTAATAAACTATAAAATTCAAACCCAAGGTTCTATACACCCTCAAGCTAATTTGCTTTTAATCAATCATCAAAGCTTGCTAGATATAGTTGTTTTGGAAGATTTATGCCCAAAAAATATATCTTGGATAGCTAAAAAAGAACTAGGCGAACTCCCTGTTTTTAAAACTTTGATTAAAAAACCAAAAATTATTTGTATAGATAGAAGTCCAAAGGGTCTAGTAAAGCTTTTAAAAGAAGCCAAAGAAAGATTAAATGAGGATAGAATTTTAGCCATTTTTCCAGAAGGCACAAGATCTAAAACACAAAAACTTTTAAAATTTAAAGTCGGAGCTAAAATTTTAAGTGAAAAGCTTAAGTTAAAAGTCCAGCCTGTGGTAATTGTTGATTCAGCTAAAATTTTAGACACCCAAAACTTTAGTGCAAATAGTGGTGTTTTAAAAGTGGTATTTCTAGATCTTGTCGATACAAGTAAAGATGATTGGCTTGAGCAAACTAGAGAAAAAATGCAAACAATCTTAGATAGCGAAAGGTCACAAGCTTGATTGGTACGATTTTAGCTGTAGGTTTTGGAGGCTTTTTAGGGGCCATATCCAGAATGCTTACTAGCAACCTTTTTAATAAAATCATTCCTCATAACTTTCCTTATGGGACATTAATGGTCAATATAATAGGATCATTTTTAATAGGTTTATTTTTTTCTTATGCAAATTCTAAAGGTGTGCATATTTTTACTAAAAATTTAATTAGCACTGGTTTTTTGGGTGCCTTTACAACTTTTTCAACTTTTTCTTATGAAAATTTGTTATTTTTGCAAAATGGTGATTATTTTCACTTTTTTATAAATATTATTTTAAATGTTATCCTTTGTCTTTTGGCAGTATGGATTGGTTTTTTAATTTTTAAATAAAGGAGATATAAATGCAATTTCAAACTGAAGTTAATCAACTTTTACAACTTATGATTCATTCTTTGTATTCTAACAAAGAAATTTTTTTAAGAGAGCTTATTTCTAATGCAAGTGATGCACTTGATAAACTTAGTTATTTAAGCGTGAGTGATGATGCTTATAAAAATTTAAAATTTGAGCCAAAAATTCAAATTAATTTCAATCAAGAAGCAAAAACCTTAACTATAAGTGATAATGGTATAGGTATGAATAAAGACGATTTAATCAATCATCTTGGAACCATTGCTAAAAGTGGCACAAAAAGCTTTTTAGAGAACTTAAGTGGTGATGCCAAAAAAGACTCTCAACTTATAGGACAATTTGGTGTAGGTTTTTACTCTGCTTTTATGGTAGCTTCCAAAATAGAAGTTTTAAGCAAAAAAGCATTAGATGACAAAGCTTATCTTTGGACTTCTGATGCTAGTGGCTATGAAATAGAAGATGCAAATAAAGACGAACAAGGCACTTGCATAACCTTGCATTTAAAAGATGAAGAGTTTTTAAACTCATACCGCATTGAAAGCATAGTAGAAAAATATTCAAATCATATACAATTTCCTATTTTCATGGAAAAAGAAGAATATTTACCACTAGAAGAAGGTGAAAAAGAACCTAAAAAAGAATTAAAAAACACTCAAATTAATACAGCAAGCGCCTTATGGAGACAAAATAAAGCAAGTTTAAAAGCTGAAGATTATGAAAGATTTTATGAACAAAACTTCCATGATTCAAACAAACCTATGCTTTATATCCACACAAAAGCTGAAGGTTCTATAGAATACAATTCTTTATTCTTTATACCTGCGCAAGCTCCATTTGATCTTTATAGAGTAGATTATAAAAGTGGTTTAAAACTTTATGTTAAAAGAGTTTTTATAAGTGATGATGATAAAGAATTATTACCAACTTATCTAAGATTTGTGCGTGGGATTATTGATGTAGAAGATTTGCCGCTTAATGTTAGTCGTGAAATCTTACAAGAAAATAAAATCTTAAAAAGCGTTCAAGAAGCAAGTGTTAAAAAAATCCTAGCTGAACTTAAAAAATTTAAAGAAAAAGATAAAGAAAACTATCTTAAATTCCATGAAAATTTTGGAAAAGTTTTAAAAGAGGGTTTATATGGTTTTGGCGAAAATAAAGACGCTATAGCTAAGCTTTTATATTTTAAAAACTCAAATAAAGAAGAATTAATTGATCTTGAAGAGTATAAACAAAACCTAGCTGAAGGTCAAAATGAAATTTTTTATATTAGTGGAAAAAATGAAAAGCTTTTAAGAAATTCTCCACTTCTTGAAAGCTATAAACAAAAAAATATCAATGTTTTATTACTTGATGAGGAAATTGACACCATAGTTATGCCTATGATGAATGAATTTGAAGGCTTAAAATTTAGCGCTATCAATCATCTAGCTAGCGAAGAAACTAGCGAAGAACAAAAGGCTGAATTTGCAAGCTTGCTCATCAAAATAAAAGAAGTTTTAAAAGATGATGTTGAAGAGGTAAAACTTAGCCAAAGACTTTCAAATAGTCCAAGTTGTATTGTTTATGATCAAAATAAACCTGATTTTGCTATGCAACAAATTCTTAAACAAATGGGGCAAGAACAGCAAGTTAAACCTATACTTGAAATCAATCCTAATCATGAAATTTTAAAAGCCTTAAAAGAAAATGATACTTTAGCTAATGAAATGGCACATATTCTTTTAAATATGGCTAAACTTAGCGAAGGTATGGGTATAGATAACCCTAGTGAATTTAACAATGCCTTAAGCAAAATCGTTTCTAAGGCTTTAGAAAAATGAAAAATATAGCTATTTCTAAAGATATTTTGCACGAATTTTGCATTATAGATGTAAGAACTCCTAGCGAATGGAAAAGCGGGGTTATAAAAGAAGCTGTACTCATCGCACTTTGCGATGATAATGGCTTTATGAATGAAAATTTCATCCAAGAGTTTAAAGAAAAAGTAGATTATCAAAATAAAAACATAGCCTTTGTATGTGCTACAGGCTCAAGAAGCAAACATACTGCTGTGATGATAGAAGATGCTCTAGGTATAGAATGTACTAATTTAGATGGTGGCATGGTAGCGCTTTTATCACAAGGTTATGAAGCAACAAAAGAAGGTTGATTATGAAAAAAATATTTTTATCTTTAATGCTTTGTACTAGTTTTGTTTTAGCAGAAGTTAAAAATATCGATATTAACGCAGGAATTTTAGAAAATTATCAAGTAATTGATGTTAGAAAACCTAGTGAATGGGTACAAACTGGCACAATAAAAAATGCCATTAAAATTAGCTTTTATAATGAAGATGGAAGCTTGAATAAAAATTTCGTTGAGGAAATTAAAAAGATTTCAAGCAAAAAACCTATTGCTATAGTTTGTAGAAGTGGAGCAAGAAGTGCTAAGGCTTCTGCTTTACTAGATCAAAATGGCATAGAAGTTACTAATTTAAAAGGCGGTATAAACACACTTTTATCACAAGGTTATGAAACCTCAAAATAAGTCTAACTAGACTTATTTTTTCTTTGGTCTAAACACAGAAATTACTTCTTCATTATTTTCAATATAAGCTCCACCTATCAAATCTACACAATAAGGAATAGCAGGAAATATAGGCTCAATACATTCTCTTATAGCTTTTGGATTACCCGGTAAGTTAATAATTAATGATTTTCCTTTTATACCTGCACTTTGTCTTGAAAGTATAGCCGTTGGCACATATTCTAAGCTTTTTGCACGCATTAACTCCCCAAAACCTGGAAGCATTTTATCACACACTGCTTGTGTTGCCTCTGGTGTCACATCACGTAAAGCAGGCCCTGTACCTCCTGTGGTAAAAATCAAATCACATTTTACTTCATCTGCCAAATAAGCTAATTTTTCTATGATTAAATCATACTCATCAGGAATTAGCTCATAATAAAAGCTTTTTTCATTTTTTATATAAGAATCTAAAATTTTTTCTATCTCTACTCCGGATTTATCCTCATAAACTCCGCTACTTGCTCTATCTGAAAGTACTAAAATTCCTATTTTTACCATTTTCACTCCATTATGATTTTTTCTATATCTTGTTTTTCTATTTTTTCATTTTCTAAAAGAATGCTAGCTAATCTCACTACTTTTTCTTTCATTAATTCTAAAAATTCTTTCACTTCTTGCTTTTGCTCTTGTAATAAACCCTCATTTGCCATAGCGAAAGTTTCCATAAAAACGAGCAATTCTTTAACCTTTAAAAGATCACTTTGTGCATTAGTGTAACTTTCATTAAAAATAAGCTCCATAGCAACTGAACCTGCTAAAAAAACTTTTATTTTATTTAATAATTCTGATTTTGATTTGATAGTATTTTCATATTCTTTAAACCTATCTTCAATTAGGGTAATTTTTTCAAATTTAACATCAAAATAAAAAGCACACAAGGCTTTAGCTGCTTGATATGTGGCTTGAATTTTTCTTTCTTTGTCGCTTAGAGAAAAAATCTTTTTTTTACCCATTAAAACTTTATTAAGCACTGCAAAAAAATCATTTTCTTCTATTAAATCTGATTTTCTTCTTATAGCATTAATAGCCGCTTCATTAACTAAAGTCTCCAAGGCAGCTCCACTAAAACCCACACTAGCTTTTGCAATTTTTTCTAAATCTACGCTAGATTTTTTTTCTTTCATATAATTTTGCAAAATATGCATTCTATCTTTAAAATCAGGCAAAGATATAAAAATTCTTCTATCAAAACGCCCTGATCTTAATAACGCATTATCCATAAGGTCGATTTTATTTGTAGCAGCCATCACTATAACACCACTATTATCTTCAAATCCATCCATTTGAGTTAAAAGCTGATTTAGAGTATTATCTCTTTCTACATTGGAAAAATCCCCTCTACTTTTACCAACTGCGTCAATTTCATCTATAAAAATAATACTTGGGGCTTTTGATTTAGCTTTTAAAAAAAGCTCTCTAACTCTTTTTGCACCCATACCTACATAAATTTCTACAAAACTAGCCCCACTTTGATAAAAAAATGGCACCCCAGCTTCACCTGCTACTGCTTTTGCTATCAAGGTTTTACCCACTCCAGGAGGCCCTACTAGTAAAACCCCTTTTGGCATTTTCACACCAAAATCTTTATATTTTTGAGGATTTTTTAAAAAATCAACGATTTCTAAAAGCTCTACCTTAGCCTCATCAACCCCTGCTACATCTTTAAATTTAACTTCACTTACTACATCTTGTATGGTATTATTTTGTTCATTTTTTTCTAAAATATTTTTTTCTAAAGAAAGTAAATTTTGCCTATCTTTGTTTTTTTTATTAAGAAAGAGTAAAAAGCTTATGAGAAAAGCAAGTAAAATAAATATCAAAAAAAACTCACTCAAATCATAATCTTTAGCATATTCTAAAGGAATTTTTTGCCACAAAGCATTTAAATCCACTACATCTTTAGCGATTAAAAAATTTCCTTCTTTGCTTTTTAATAATATTTCATTATTTTCTACTATAGCCTTTTGGATTAAATTTTGTTCTAAAAGCTCTTCATAAGCAGCCTTGCTAATATAATCTGGTTGATTTTTTAAAAATGCAATCAATATAAAAACACAAAGCAATAAAAATGAAGCTAAGATAATCTTTTTATTTTTCATCCTCTAACCTTACATAGTTACAATCTTCTTTGCATTCATATTTTTCAATACTTATCCATTGTTTAGCAATATCTTCTTTGCTTGTAATTTTGATTTTATTAAAAAATTGATCATAGCCTTCATAAAAACCATCTTTTTTACTCTCGACTAAAATTTCTAAAATATTTTTTTGGTTTTTTCTAAACTCATAATTATTTTGTGCGACTATATCTTTTAAAATATTTAATCTTTCTTTGGCTATATCACCATTAATTCGCTCACTCATAGAAGCAGAATGCGTTCCATCGCGTGGTGAGAAAATAAAAGCATGGATATGTGTGAGTTTAAATTGTTTGAAATTTTCTAAAGCTTCTTGCCATATCAACTCACTTTCCCCAGGATGTGCCACGATAAAGTCTGTTCCTAAAGCAAAACCTTTTTGATTTAATTCATTAAACAATGCTAAATCATTTTGCGTATGTGATCTTCTACGCATGATGCGTAGCATTTTTTCATGAGTGTGTTGCAGGGCAATATGTAAATGCTTTTCAAGCCAAGGTTCATCTAAAATTTCTTTAAAACTCTCATCAATTTGAGCAGGTTCTAAACTCCCAAGTCTTACTCTTTTTATACCATTAATCTTGCCTATTTCTTGCAGTAACTTTCCAAGTGTAGTTTTATCTTTTAAACCATAACTTCCTATATTAGTACCCGTTAAAACTACTTCACTATAACCATTTTGAGCCAAAAGTTTGATTTGTTTTATTATTTCCTCACTTGGCATACTTCTTGATTTACCCCTAACACTTGGGATTATGCAATAACTACAAGCAAAGTCACATCCTTCTTGAATTTTTACAAAAGCTTTAGTGTGATTTTCATAATTACTTACGATTTTTGTATCGATAAAGCATAAATTTCCAAGCTCATAAAAGGCTTTATCCTGTGAGATTAACTCGTTAATTTTATCTTTATTAGAAGCTCCTAAAACTCCAAAAATTTCTTTTTTATCAAAAAAATCCTTTCCCTTACTTACAGCACCACAGCCTGTAAGTATAACCTTAACTCCATTTTTTTTTACACTATTAATATAACTTCTAAGCCCACTATCAGCACCATTTGTAACCGTGCAAGAATTTATAACTATCACATCAGCTTCTTGTTCATTTTGTGTGACAATATGATCTTTAATATAAGTTTTTAATAATTGCGTATCATAAATATTAGTTCTACAACCAAAAGTTTTAAAATATACCTTTTTTTTCAAATATCTTCCTTATTTTCTATAAATTCATGTTTTGCCATATATAAATTTTGTGATGGATAGGCTATTTTTATATCATCATGTTTATTAAATTCATTGATAATTTCTTTACTTATATTACTTCTTAAAACCAAGGCCGCATAAGAATTTGTCATATACCAAGCAGAAATTCTCATACCATAACCTTCTAAAAATGTAAAAAACCTAGGTTCTACTTTAGGATTTCTAATGCTGTATTCATTTCTTAATTTATTCATGGATTCTTTTGCAATTTTTGTATAGCCTTTAGAAGCTTTTATAACGATTTCTTCTACTATATCTAAGGCTTTTTGATGATTTGAATCAAAAGTTAAAGTAATATCAAGTCCATCCCAAATTGTTTTCATCCCATGATGAGTATAATTTGATATAAGATTGGTAAAAATAAAGTTATTTGGTATGAAAATTATCCTACCACTTCTTCGATTATCTGTATAAGTTAGTAAAGATATATCTTCATACAAAGTTATTCTTAAAAATGAAATATCAATTATATCGCCGATATAATGTGTATTGTTTTGAAAAACTCTCACCCTATCGCCCACTCTAAAACTTCCACCAAAAACTATCACACACCAACCAAGCATAGACATAAACATATCTTTCATAGCAATAGCCAAACCAGCAGAAGCAAAACCAAGAACGGTCACTAAATAGCTGATATTTTCAATATATCCAAAAAGCAAGATTAAAACAATTACATTGATATTAATAAAATTAATGATTTTATTTGCTGTATAAAAGCGATCATTATCGCCTATATATTTTCTAGCTATAAATTTGAGTAAAAATGCTATGGCTACAACTATAACAATAGCCAAAACTATATTGAAAGCTCTTACACCCTGAATTTTAATTGAAGCTGTCGTTTTTTCAATCTCTTCTTGAATTTTTTTCTCATACACAGAATAAGAAATTTCTCCAAAACGCAGAGTTTGTGAAAAATCTCTAACCATCTGATTGGATATTTTTAAATATTCATCATGCTCTTTATTAGAAGATAATTTAGCTATTTCAGCTACTAAAACATTTTCTTTTATAAGCTCATCTAAAGTTTGCTTAAAACTATTCAAGAGATTAATGTATTCTTCTTTATCGCGTCTTAATTTTTTTATATGTGAGTATGCTGAAATAATAGCTAAAGGATTAGTTAGCTTATCTATTTTATCAACTTCTTCAGGTGCTAAAACCATCTTAGAAAAATTTGCACTTTTATACTCACTTAAAAGCTCTAGTCTTTCTTTTAAAATTAAAATTTGTCTTTCTATAATGCTTTTATTGCGTTCATTAGCTTTTAAACTTTCTTTTTCTAAAGCCAAAATTTCATCTTGAGTTTTTCTGTAAATGTTAAAATTATTATATTTAATTATCCAAGTATTATATGCTAAATTATTATGTAATTCATTTAATTTTTGTTCTAAATGCTCTATATCATCTTGCGCTAAAAGTAATGTAAAGGGTAAGAGCAAAATCAATATAATTTTTTTCATGCAAACACCTCTAAAGTGTGTAAAATATCTTCTTTAGATATATCATTTTTTATACAAGCTTTTCCTAAACCACAAGCTAAAACAAAATTAATCTTTTGAAAATGTGTTTTTTTATCTAAGAAAAAGGCATTATAAAACTCTTCTATATTTGAAATTTTATAAGATATGGGTAATTTAAATTTCACAAGCAATTTTTGTACTCTTTGGCATTCTTGCTCGCTTAATAACCCCAAATTTAAAGCTAGAATATTTGCCATGTTCATACCTATAGCCACAGCTTCACCATGTAAGTACTTTTTATATCCTGTTTGATTTTCTATAACATGAGCAAAAGTATGACCATAATTTAAAAGCATTCTTAAGCCACTTTCTTTTTCATCTTGTGAAACCACATTAGCTTTAAGTTCTATACTTTTTTGGATGATTTGAGCCAAGGTAATATCATCAAGTTTAGTATTTAAAAATTTATCCTCATCTAAATTTTCTAAAAAAGATAAAATTGCTTCATCAAAAACCACAGCCATTTTGATAAATTCAGCCATGCCAGCAGCTAGTTCTCTTGAAGGTAAGGTTTTTAAAAACTTACTCTCACAATACACCGCTTTTGGCTGATAAAAAGTACCTATTAAGTTTTTACCAAATTTATTATTCACCCCGGTTTTACCACCCACACTTGCATCCACACAAGCTAGTAAAGTTGTTGGGATATTGATAAATTCTATCCCTCTTTGATATATACTTGCTACAAAACCACCCATATCAGAGATCACCCCGCCACCAAAGCTTATGAGTAAGCTTTTTCTATCTAGCCTATAAGTACACATTTGATCTAAGATGTATTCTATAGTTTGTAAATTTTTATACTCTTCGCCATCTTTGATTTTTATAACAAAAAGTTCTTTAGCATGAATTTTTTTCAAAAGTGTATCCAAATGTAGTTTTGCAACTAATTCATTAGTTAAAATCACTACTTTAGTATCAAAATTTAATTTTTCTAACTCATTTATATAGACATTATAACTTGTATTTTTATCTAAATTTACCTTAACTTGCATTATTTTCTCACAATGATGGTATAAACAATTGATAATTTTTATTCATCTTATAATATATCGTATTTAAATCCGTTTTTAAAATTTTATTGAAATTGTTTCCTAAAATTTTTTCATTAAATGGTACAAAATGCAATATATTTTGTTTGTAAGAAAATTTATTGATAGGATTATGTTCTTTTTCTTCTATCAAAAGTAATTTTTCATCATGAAGTTTTGAAAGGCTTTCAAAATACTGATGATATTCAAAAATTTCGGCTTTGTTTAATTTTAAAGCATAGTAATACAAGGCAAGGCCTAGTTGAATTTGCTTGTTAAAATCAAGCATAATAGAAGCAATACCCTCTACATCTTCAAAATTTGAACTTAAAACTACAGAAGATTTTAAATCTGCAAAATCCCCTTTACCTGCTTTTAACACAGGAAGTTTTAAAGTAAAAAGAAAACTTTTTTCTTTTTCAAAAAGATTATCCTCCACCACTAGTAAACCTATGCTAGTATTTTCCACAAAAGGTTTAATGTTTTTTATATTTGTGCTTTCAAAGTCAAATATCACTTCAGTGCTATTTTTATGCAAGGATTTAAGTTTATAATACATAGGAGTTAAAGTAGGATTAATCACCTTAAAATAAAGTTTTTTGCTATTGATTCTTACATGCAAAAGCAAGCTTGCAAAAATAAGCTTTTCTATAGCAAACTCACTCATTTTTTTCATATCTATAATACAAAGTATATTATCTCCAAAAGGTGATGGAAAGCGTCCTAAGCTTGTTTTAACATTAGTAAAAACACTTTGCAAAACTTTAGGATCACCTACGATTAAAATGCTATCATTTGGCATTAAAATAAGCCCAGGTCTTGCCAGAATAAATTCATTATTTCTATAAACCATTACGATTTTAAAGCGTTTTTGGCTAATAGAGCTTATGTGCCTATAAGCAAAGCTTGATCCTGCAGGAATTTTAACTTCCATAATCTCACCTTGTCCAAGCCCTATAAATTGTGCCATTGAAGGCATATTATCCAAACAACCTGTCAATCTTGTACTTAAAGTATCATAAATATTAATTACTTCACAAAAATTATCATCAATTTGGCTATTCCACAAATCCATAATAACTATATTTAATCTTGGGTATAATTTTCTTAAATTTTTATAGCAAGCTAATGTATCTGCTTCTTCTTGCATATAAATAATAGCTTGATGAAAATTTTCTTTTAATAAATTTTCTAGCTTAATCAAACTCGTAGGATCAAATTTAAAAAAAGAAATTTGTTCATTCTCTAAGTCTAAGTCTACGCTATCATCATTATAGTACACAACACTCAAAGACTCTTTGAAGGTTTTGTTATTATAAATTTTCTTTAAAAAATCTTTCGCAAAAGGTCCATCAGCTAGTAATAAAATCTTATTCATTCACACCTCTAAAATATAAAGCATAATTATAGCAAAGTTATAGTTTATATTTTAAAGTTTTTGTTTTTTCAAAATATATTCCACTACTTAATATATCTTTTAAATTAACAAAAATTATTATTTTTCATTCAGTAAAAATC
>NZ_JAKMRT010000019.1:0-29154 GCF_025772225.1 Campylobacter sp. IFREMER_LSEM_CL1097
ATTGTCAAAAAATAGTTAATATGTTTTTATTAATATTTTCTAAAATTAAGTCATCTGATATGAAAATGGGAATTTTAGATAGTGCTTTAAAATATGCTCAAAAAACAAAAAATAAAAAACAAATATCAAAAATTAATTCACTAATACAAGAAAATAATAAAAAAATCACTTTCAAATTTAAACCCATATGTTTTAATATTCCAAAAGAAATTCAAGAAGCAATAGGACGATTTGAAAATGATGTGGATAGTTTTTTAAATTCTAATTGTAATTTATTTCAATGCTTTTATGGAATTTATCCATGCTTAAAAACAAATTTTAAAAAAATAGAAGAAAAGAATTCTATTGTGGATTTATTGAGCTGTGTGATGTATTTTGATAGTGATAATTTAAGAGAAAATATTGATAATTCTGGATTATTTAGGAAATATTATAATTATATAACGACATCTTATCCTTGGATAAATATCTTAAAATCAAAATTGCTACAAAGATTTTACCCAAATAAAGAATATTTTTATTATTTAACTTGCGATAATAATATAATTCCAAAAGGGTATGAAGAAATCATAGCTAGAATGTTTTGTGCTGGGATACACAAAGACTATATGGACTTTTTTATATATGCTTCAGTAAGCATTGAGGCTATATTAAGACATATAATAGGCGAAGATATTATAAAGAATGACAAAAAAAATCATCAAATACAAGAGTATGAAACTTTAGAAAATTTATTAGACAAAATTGAATCACAAAATCTTTTAGAGGAAGATACTGTAAAAGAATTGCGATTATTGTTTTGTAAAGATGGTTTTAATATTAGAAATAAAATAGCACATGCAAGATTTTCACAAGATATTTTTAACGGGCATTATATGTTGGCTGATTATATGTGGTGTTTTTTGATGAATTTTTTTATTAGAAATTATTATAAATCTAAATAGAAAATAAGTTTTCTTTGCAAGGCTATCCTTGCAAAGAATTTATACAAATAAAGAATTCACACTTTCATTATGATAAACTCTGCGTATTACCTCGCCAAAAATAGGTGCTACGCTTAGGACTTTGATTTTATCCATTTGTTGTTTTAAAGGTATAGTGTCAGTTACTACTAGCTCATCAAGCGCATCTTTGGCTATTCTTTCATAAGCTACGCCACTAAGCACAGGGTGGGTACAGCAAGCTATAACTGACTTTGCACCTTTGCTTTTAAATACTTCAGCAGCTTTTACTATGGTTCCTGCTGTATCAATGATATCATCTACCAAAATAACTTCTTTATCTTTTACATCACCGATGACATTCATCACTTCGCTTTCATTAGCCTTTTCGCGTCTTTTATCTACTATAACTATATCAAGTCCTAAAGCTTTTGCTACGCTCCTAGCTCTTGCTATACCGCCTATATCAGGACTTGCAATGATAGGATTTTTATAGTTTTTATTTTTAATATAATCATTAAAAATAATACTTCCATAAAGATTATCCACGGGTATATCAAAAAAGCCTTGAATTTGTCCAGCATGTAAGTCTATGGTAGCTACTCTATCTACCCCCGCTGATTCTATAAGATTTGCTACTAATTTTGCAGTAATAGGCACCCTAGGACTTGCTTTTCTATCTTGTCTAGCATAGCCAAAATAAGGGATGATAGCTGTGATAGAGCTTGCACTTGAGCGACGCAGAGCATCTGTCATGATTAAAAGCTCCATTAGATTATCATTTGTTGGAGCGCAAGTACTTTGAATGATAAATACATCTTTACCACGCACGCTTTCATCTATTTGAATGCTAATTTCACCATCACTAAAACGCTTCACACCCGCATTGCTTAGAGGTAGTGAAAGGTATTTTGAGATTTTTTTAGCAAATTCCTCATTTGCTGAACCAGAAAATATTTTATATCCGCGCATATATAAGCCTTAGAAAGTTTTCTGTGATGATATAAAATTTTTTTTGAAAATACAATAAAACATATCAAAAGCCGTGCAATCTTTTTAAATCCGCATCAATAGGAAGTTTATTTCCATCTTTATCTACACTTACATAAGTTACCACAGCTGAAGTTACATGCATGCAATATACACGGCCATAATCATTGGCTCTTTGGGTAACTACTTCTACTTCTACGGTGATAGAAGTATTACCTGCTTTGATGATTTTTGCATAGCAAGATACCAAATCACCTACGAAAATTGGTTCTTTAAAAATGATTTTATCCACTGCTACAGTTACTACTCTTTGCGGAGAAAGCTCCCTTGCTGCAATGGCTCCAGCTAGATCAATTTGTGACATGATCCAACCACCAAAGATATTACCAGCAGGGTTTGTATTGCTTGGCATAGCTATAACTCTTAGTTTAGGTTCTCCCATATCTTTCATACATTCTCCTTGTGTTTTAAAAAAAACATTATAATTAAGTTTTAAAAATAAAGAAAGGTAAAAAATGAATGATTTTAAGCAAATAGCAAAAATTGTGAAAAATAGGAAACAAAATATCAATAGTCTTTATAATATACTTCAAACTAATCAAAGTCATCCTTTGATAGATAGAGCTTTAGAACTAGCTAATCTTGAAAATGAAAAAAGCAATATTTTGGCAATGTTGCGTCGTTTGGTGGATTTAAAAGAGGAAAATTTAGTCCAAGAACTTGAGAAAAAAGGTTTAAATGAAGAAGAAATTTCTCAAATAAAATATAAAGTTTTTTCTTTAGTAAGAGCCTTTTATGAAGTAGAACATCAAGATTTAATCGATGAGATTAAGAGTAAAAATTTACTTGATGAGTTTTATTTGGTTCTAGTTCAAGGTGTGCATAATATAGGCGTAGTTATGAATTCTTTTGAGCTTGTTTGGAGCAAGCAAATTTTAGATACAAATAATAAAATCTTAAAAGAACAATTTCCAAATTTAAGCGATGCTTTGGAGTTTTTAAAACAAAATGAGCTTTATCAGCTTAATCAAGATGGTGAAATTTGTGAAAGAAGCTATGGAGCTTTAGTTAAAATAGGAACACTTTGGAGATTTTTACCTTATGCAAAAGCTTTTGAAAATGAAGTTTTAAAGCTTGAATATGAGTTTGATAAACTTTTAGAAAAACTAAGAAATTGTGTGCTAGATGATGAAAAAAATGCTTATATTGATTATATAGAAAAATTAAAATTTGCATTTTGTGAAAAAGATAATAATGAAGTAGTTAAAAAATGGCAAGAAGCAGAGCTTGCGTGGATGGAAGTAAAATGTCCATTACAAATTGGCCATCCTTTAGAATACTATGAGGACTCTTATACACATGCAGTAGCACTTGAGTGGGATATACGCTTAGAAGATGTGAGTGATTTTAATGGGAGTGAGTTTAAAGATAAAATCAAAGAAAGCTTTGCGATGGTGTATGCAAATTTAGATGAAGAAGATGAAACTTTGTTTGATGAAGTGAATTTTAATCTTGAAAAAACTCAGCTTTATATTTGTATGCCTATGATTTTTTATGGAGCAGAGCTTAAGGGGCTTTTTTCCGCTCAAGTAGTGCCAAATGATGAGTATGTAAGCAATATAGCAG
This sequence comes from Campylobacter sp. IFREMER_LSEM_CL1097, assembly GCF_025772225.1. Classification (NCBI taxonomy): domain Bacteria; kingdom Pseudomonadati; phylum Campylobacterota; class Epsilonproteobacteria; order Campylobacterales; family Campylobacteraceae; genus Campylobacter; species Campylobacter sp. IFREMER_LSEM_CL1097. Next base: position 3,558 of record NZ_JAKMRT010000019.1, read on the forward strand.
GTAAAAAGATCTTTGCTTTTTTAAATTATGTTTATGAAAATGCTAGAACCAAGCCTTTTATGAAGCTTTCTTCTATGGTATTTGAAAAAGAATTTTTAGATTATGGTAGAGAAATTTTATTTTACAATGAAAAATTATGGAAAAGAATTTATGAAGTTTCTACCATAGGTCATGAGTTTGGGCATATTTTCTTTGTGGCAAATGATAGTGAAAAGAAAATGAATGAAAGTGGTGTGTTTAAAAATATAGAAGAGTTTAAAGCTACTGCAGGTGGGCTTGTGAATTTCTTTTTACATGAAGAAGATGATTTAAAGCTTCCTGTGTTTTATGAGCTTATTAAAAGGGCTATAGGATTGATTGCTTGGCAAAGAGTAGAGGAGGTTAAGCCTTATTATACTGAAGGTTTGATTCATTTGTCATTGCTGTTTAAATCAGGGGTGTTATCTTTTGCAAATGAGAAATTAAACATTAAATTTGATGAGGAAGCTTACGAGAGTTTTAAGGCTGTGTTTATGCAAAATTATTATAAGCTAGCAAGACATTATATGTTAAAAGAAGATGCTAAAAATTATTTAGACGAATTTTGTGTTTTAGAAGATGAGGTATTTTTACCACTTGATGAAGAGTGTAAAGAATTTGTAAAATACTACTATGAATTACACAAACTTTATGGCAATGAAATCGATGAAAGTGGAGAGTTTGAAAAATACTCTAATGTAAAATAAAATTTTATCAAGAAGAATTTAGCTTTCTTCTTGATATTTGCTATTTTCTAATGCTTTTTCCATATCTTTTTGCGTTTTTAAAATCGCTTTGCTAAAACCATTTAGCACTGAAAATGGGGCAAATTGCGCCGCTCTTTTTTCTCTTGACATTGGTGGAAATTGTTTTGATTTTTGATATTTTATATCTATTATATCTTTATAATCATCATGCATTATGACCTCCTATTAAAGAAGTAATTTCTTTAGTCTCATCATCCAAGCTTGAAGCTTTTAAAATAGCTTTTTTACCAAATTTTTGTATGATTTGAAGTCTTGCTTTTTGGAGCTTTTCTTCTTTTTCAAGTTGATTTTTTTCTTGTGAAATTACATTAAAATCACTAAATAAATTTAATTCTTGGAAATTTTCTTGAGCTTTATCTGTGATATTATTTAAACTTAGGCTGATTTTTCTAATGCTTAAGTTTTTATCGCTGATTTTGCAAAAAAGTTCTAAGGCTTTTTTATTGATGATTTTTAAAGAATGGGTAAAATTTTCTAAATTCATACTTCCGTGAGCATTTTTAGGTATAGTTCTTCCATAATTATCTTTAGTAATAGCTCCTTTGTAAGAACCCAAAATACTTGAATTTTCTAAATTGCTTTTATCATATTGTATATCTAGCGTGATATGGTTTGTTTTAAGGTTATTTTGTATAAGTTCAAGCACTAAATGATCGACAAGTTCTTTTAAAACTTTTATTGTTTGATTATTATCATATGCAAAAGGCAAAACCTTAGCCATGATTTTAGAGTGATTTTGTGATTTGTAATTTTTAATATCTTTCATTGTGCAAGTTTCAATACCCCATGCATGATCGATTAATAATTCAGCATTAACACCAAAGTGTTTATAAAGCAAAGCTTCGTGTTTTAAAGAAAATCTTGCAAGATCTCCCATAGTATGAATGTTTAAATTCGCAAGTTTTAAGGCAATGCCTTTACCTATACGCCAAAAATCTTTTAAAGGTTTATGCTGCCATAATTTATATCTGTATAATTTTTCATCTAAAAAGGCTATAAGCAAGCCATTTTCATCTACTTTTTGTCTTTTAGCGAGTATATCCATAGCAATTTTAGCTAAGTATAAATTTGTGCCTATACCTGCTGTTGCGGTGATTTTACTTGTGTGTGAAATATCAAGTAAAACCTTAGTAAGTAGCTCATAAGCTGAAAGTTTGTATTTTTCAAGATAAGAACTAAGATCGATAAAAACTTCATCAATAGAGTATATATGAATATCTTTAGCATCAAAATACTTCAAATAAATGCTGTATATTTTTGTGCTAAATTCTATATAAGTAGCCATTCTAGGCTTAGCAATAATGTAGTCTAATTCTAAATTTAAATCATTTTCAAGTTCCAATATATTAAAACTTTTAGCTTTAAAGTGGTGTTTTTGAGCTTGTTTTAGTCTTTCTTGGTTGATTGAATGGATTTTTTGTTTAAACTCAAAAAGTCTTAATCTACCAGGTATATTGTAAGTTTTTAATGCAGGTGAAACTGCTAGTATGATGGTTTTGTCCGTTCTTGTTTTATCTGCTACAATAAGATTAGTTGTTAAAGGATCTAAATTTCTTAAAACACATTCAGCTGAAGCGTAAAAAGATTTCAAGTCAATAGAAGCGTAAATTTGCATAGTATGTGAAGCTTGCCTTTAGATTTATTAAGTTTTGATGGTATTAATTATAACAATAAAAATTACTAAAATAGATGAAATAAAATGAAATTTATAAGGTGGCGGACAGAGAGGGATTTGAACCCTCGAGACCCGTTAAGATCTGCACCCTTAGCAGGGGTGTGGTTTCAGCCACTCACCCATCTGTCCGTATTAAAAGGGAAAGTATATCTTATTGTTTATAAGATATACCTTAAATTTATACACTGAAATAAGCTATGATTAAAGTTATAATAAAACCAGCACCTAAAACTGCTATTTGTTTACCTCTATCTTTGCGTATAGCTATAATAGTGATTAAAAGTCCTGAAATATAAAGTATTATCATGGCAAGTGCAAAAGCTAACCCAAGTACAGAAAAGTACCACATACCTTTATCTTTATGAAGCAAAATCATATTTCCAAGCAAGCTTCTATCTTTTGTTGTAATTTTATAGTCATTCTCATCTAATTTTATAATACTTGCTATATAATTTATAGTCCCAAGTTCTATACCATCGCCTTTTTTGTTGAGTTTTGGTTCCAAAGATGAAGGAATTTTTAAGTTGTTTTTCTTTAAAAAATCAATTAAAAATTCAGCTTCAGCACCCTCTTGAATAATAGCTTGAACTTTGTAATTTTGAATTTTAGCTCCACTTTCTCCATCAAAACCAGCTATATAAGCAAAACCTGTGATTGCATATAAAAATGCAAGTGGTAAGAAAAATAAACTAATGTAAATGTGAATTTGTCTGAATAATTTGTTTTTATTCATTTTTACTCCTTTTTGAAAAATAATGAAAAGTATATTGATAGAAAATGAAGTGAAAGTAAAATTAATATTTTTTAAATTTACGAGCTAGGGTAAAAAAACTACGAACAATCCCATAAAGCACATATAAACTAGCAATAATCAATGCACTTTCTAAAAAATACAGATAAAGCATAGAAAATAAAATTACTAAAAGGATTAACACCTTCAAAACATTTGCTCTTTTTAGATCGATTTTCTTAAAACTTGGATACCTTATGTTGCTTACCATTAAAAAGGCTAGAAGCATTTGGATACATATTATTATTAAAGAAAAATCATGTAAAAAATCATAATATAAATAAGCACTTACCCATAAAGCACTTACAACTGCTGCTGTTGGTATAGGTAGACCTATGAAAACCGATGGTTCATAAGTTCCTGTTGTGACATTAAATCTTGCCAAGCGTATAGCGCCAAAAACTACAAATAAACCAGCTATTAATGAGCCAAAACGACCATATTCATAACCTATGCTCATATAAAAAAGCATAGCAGGTGCTACACCAAAGGCTATTAAATCAGCTAGTGAGTCAAACTCAACTCCAAATTTAGAAGTAGAGTTGGTAGCTCTTGCAACGCGTCCATCTAAACCATCGCAAATTAATGATAAAATGATATAAATTAATGCTTTATCAAAGTTTTGATTAATAGAAGCAATCACTGAAATAATACCTAAAAATATGGAAGCGGCTGTAAAAAGATTAGGTAAAATATAAATTAGTTTAAAATTCATGGATTTAAATACCCTATTAATGTACCAATGCGTACTTTATCATTTTCATTTACGCAAATTCTAGTGTCTTTTGGAAGTAATAAACTCACACTACCATCAAACATAAAACCTATGTTTTGTCCATGGCTTAAATGATGACCAAAATCATCAATATGAGCTTTTCTATTTAATGCTCCAAAAATAACGCGTAATGCCCATTGTTTGCTCTTGGAATTAGCTAAAAATAACATTCTTTCACCCATTAAATTTGTATTTTTCATAAATGGACATAAAAAAAGTCCATGCCTTATTCTAGTTTCTTCTATATTCATATCAAGCGGAGCTATGATATTTCCTTGGGAAAAAATATTATTGATAATTTGCACTTCTATACACTCGCCAAGCTCTTTATATGAGCTTGTTTTGATACATTTGATTTTTCCTTCTATGGGAGCTATAATGGTGTTTGGATCTGCTATATAATCAATTTTTTTAGTTCTAAAAAGATAAATAAAAAATATAAAAATACACCATAAAAGCCAAGAAAATCCCCATATAAATTGAAATATTGCAAAAACTATAGCTAGAACTATAAGCAAACTCCAACCAGTTTTTGCAATAAAATTTGTTTTCATTAGTCTTCCTTAGTAGCTTCTTGCTCTTTTTCTTCTAGGCGTGTTGGAAGATTATTTTCTTCTTCATAGTTTTTAATAATCTCTCTTACTTTGGTACCATCAATAGTTTCTTCTTCATAGAGTGCTTGCACCATCACCTCTATAGCACCGCTATAGGTTTTTAAAATTTCTTTTACACCTGCATAGCGTTCATCCAATGTTTTCTTTACATACTCATCTAAATCTTGAGCCATTTTATCAGAATAATCTTTTACAGTTTGCCCACCACTTAAAAAAGTATTTCTTTGCTTTTCAAGTACCATTAAGCCAGCAATTTCACTCATACCATACATAGAAATCATAGCTTTGATAATATCAGTTGCACGCTCAAGGTCATTGCTTGCACCTGTTGAAATTTCTTTAATGAAAATTTCTTCAGCTGCACGTCCTCCTAAAAGCACATCAACTTCAGCTAAAAGTTCATGTTTTTGCATTAAAAATTTATTTTCTTCAGGGGTATTGAGTGTATATCCTAAAGCTGCTAAACCACGAGGAATAACAGAAACTTTACTTACTTTTTTAGCACCTTTTGTAGTTTCAGCTATTAAAGCATGGCCGCACTCATGATAAGTTACGATTTTTTTCTCTTTATCATTAATTCTGCGTGATTTTTTCTCAAGTCCTGCTATGGCTCTTTCTACTGCCTCTACTAAGTCTTTTTGCTCCACATGTTTTTTAGAATCCCTACCTGCAAGCAAAGCCGCTTCATTAATGATATTTGCCAAATCAGCACCCGCAAGACCTGCTGTTAATCTTGCAATATCTTCTACTTTTACTTCAGGTGAAATTTTAACATCTTTCATATGGACTTTTAAAATATCACATCTACCTTTAAAATCAGGCTTATCTACCAAAACTTGCCTATCAAAACGCCCCGGTCTAAGTAGTGCTGCATCAAGTACTTCAGGGCGATTTGTCGCTGCTAGAACAATTACTGGTGAGCTTTCGGTACCAAAACCATCCATTTCAGCTAGAAGTTGATTTAAAGTTTGCTCTCTTTCATCATTTCCGCCCATCATACCGCTTGCTGCACGTGATTTACCTATAGCATCGATTTCATCTATAAATACAATAGCTGGAGCTTCTTTTTTAGCATTTTCAAATAAATCTCTAACCCTGCTAGCACCAACACCAACAAACATTTCTATAAAAGATGAACCTGATACGCTAAAAAATGGCACATCAGCTTCGCCTGCTACTGCTTTTGCAAGCAAAGTTTTACCTGTACCTGGAGGACCAACAAGCAAAAGTCCTTTTGGAATTTTTGCTCCAAGATTGATGTATCTTTCAGGATATTTTAGAAAATCAACAATTTCTTTAACTTCTTCTTTTGCTTCTTCAACACCTGCAACATCATTAAATTTAACCTTCGGTTTTTCTGAATTTACAAGTTTTTTAGAACTTCCTATACCAAGTATAGATCCACCCATATTTTTTTGCATACGAGAAGCTAAAAACATCCATATACCAAAGAAAATAAATACTGGCAAAACCCAAGAAAGTAAGATATCTATAAACCAATTGCTTTCATTAAAAGCACCATAGGAAACGCCTTTTGAGTCAAGTAAAGGAACAAAAGTAGCATCGTTTGGAACTTTTTTGGTAATATATACCATATTTCCTGCTTTAGATACAGCTTTTATAGTAGTTTGACCTATATTAACTTGGGCAATTTGATTATTTTCAATTAAAGTTTTTAATTCAGAATAAGTAACTTTTTTAGTGTTTTCTCCGCCCATAATACCCATGCTACCATCATCTGAAAATCCTTTAAATAAAAGAATCATCACAATGGCAAAAATGGCAAAAATAAAAATGGGATTTTTGTTAAAAAAGTTATTATTGTTTTGATTATCTTTTAAATCATTTGGTTTTTTATTCATTATTGCAATTCCTTTTTATAAACTAAACTCAACCATTCTCCTTTGTGTTTGCATTCTAACAAAGTGAAATCTTTGAATTTATTTTTAATCCTTTCTTCATATTTATTTAATATACCAGATAAGATCAAAATTCCACCTTCTTTGGTTTTTTCTTTAAGATCTTTTTCTAGTATGATCAATATATCGGCAATGATATTTGCCACAACTATATCATATTTATGTAAGCTTTTATTAATAGAACCTACCCAAATATCATCAAAGCTAACTTGATTTAATTTTGCGTTTTCTTTACTTGCAACTATAGCTAATTCATCTGTATCGCAAGCTTGTACTTTGGCTCCAAGTTTTGCCATGATAATGCTTAAAATTCCACTTCCACAACCCACATCTAAGCAAAATTTGGAATTATCTGTATATTTTTGTAGAAATTCTATACAAGTATAAGTACTCTCATGATGTCCTGAGCCAAAAGCTAGAGCAGGATCTATAATGATATTAATTTTATCTTGTTTAGCTTCTTGCCAAGTGGTATGAATGTGGATATTATCGATCGTCAAAGCTTGTATACCTTTTTTATACTCTTCTATCCAATTTTTATTTTCTTTTTTTTCTAAGGTAGAGTGGAAATTAATATGAGTATTTAGTTTTTGACATAATTTTTGATGAAAATCATGCAAGGCTATTTTAATGAGTTCTATATCTTCTTCTGATCTTATATAAATACCATTGTTTTTTTCTTCTATAGCGTCTATCTCTAGAGAAAAGATAAGATCAAGGAATAAATCTAAATATTCCTTGTCTGTTTGAAAAAAAAGTTCGTAATAATGTGTTTGCATAAAAACTTATAATTAGCCTTCGTTTGTTCCTAAAACATCTTCAAGTTTTTCTTTTAACACTTGAGGAGTAAAAGGTTTTACAATATAGTTATTTACGCCTGCTTTTAAGGCGGTAATAACTTCTGCTTTACCACCTTCTGTAGTTACCATAATAATTGGCATATCAGCATATTTTTCTTCCGCTCTTACTTTTTTTACTAATTCCAAGCCATTCATTTCAGGCATATTCCAGTCAGTAATTAAAATTTTAATATCATCATTTTGTGAAAGTAAATCCCAAGCTTCAACTCCGTGTTCAGCTTCTAAAACATCCTTGTGGCCTAATCTTACAAGGGTATTTTTGATTATTCTTCTCATGGTAGAACTATCATCAACTACTAATAACTTCACTTTTTTTCCTTTATCTTGATGTAATTACATAAAACTGTAATTGTATCGTTTTTATTTTTATTAATCAATTAAAAGTTTATATTATATCATTTTAAAATAAAATTAGAATTTAATCACTCTCCGTTTTTATTGTGATTAAATTCAGGCACAATCTCCTTTAAAACTTTTGCAGGATCTGTGCTGTGGAGTAATTTTTCTATTTCTTGATTTAAAATTTTTAAATCTTTAAGATCACTAGTGGTAACAAATATACTTTCATATTGAGTTTTTAAATCATTTTCATGGATTAAAAGCTCTTCGTAAAGTTTTTCACCTTTTCTAAGCCCAGTGATTTTGATTTCTAACTTTTTATTAGAAAGTAAAAGCATTTTTTGAGCTAAGTCCATGATTTTAACAGGCTCACCCATATCAAGTACAAATAATTCTCCACCTTTGGCAATAGCCGCAGCTTGTAAAACAAGTTGCACAGCCTCATCTACTAACATAAAATAACGCACTATATCAGGATGAGTAAGAGTAAGTGGCTCATTAGCTGCAATTTGAGCTTTAAATTTAGGTATTACACTTCCACTTGATCCTAAAACATTACCAAAACGCACACAAGCTACTTCAAAATTTTCACAACTTGAGCTTAATGTATAAAGCTCACAAATTCTTTTTGTGCAACCCATGATGTTAGTCGGTCTTACAGCCTTATCAGTGCTTATCATAACAAATTTAGCAACCTTATAAGCTTTTGCAAGATCGATTAAATTTTTAGTACCTATGATGTTATTTAAAATAGCTGAATGTGGATTTTGCTCACATAAAGGTACATGTTTGTAAGCTGCTGCATGTAAAATCAAATCTATGTTTTTTTCTTGTAAAAGTTTTTCTAACGCTTCTTTGTCTAATATACTCATCATAATAGGTTCGATTTTTTCTTTATGTAAGCTTAATTCTTCATTGATTTTATATAAATTATACTCACTATGATCAAGCATGATTAAGCGTTTTGCGCCAAATTTAATGCATTGTTTGCAAAGTTCACTTCCTATAGTTCCACCAGCTCCACTAACTAAAACTACTTTATCTTTGATAAAATCAATCACGCAAGCATTATCCAAATCTTTTGGCTTACGCGCTAATAAATCTTCGATACTTATATCTCTTGCTTCATTTTGCGTAAAAGAAAAAAGCTTTATATCATTAATCCCATAAGCAATGAGTTCGTCAAAAAGCTTTTTTAATTCTTCTTGCTCAAGTTTTAAAGCAATGATAGCAGTATGAATTCCTTCAGCGGTATATTTTCTGATTGCTTCTTTTTTTTCAACTATAAATTTATCACAATAAGTACCTATTAAATTTTTACGCTCATCTACCACAGCTACAGGGAAAAGTCCTAAACTCCCTTCTTTAGCTCCTTTTAATAAATGCAAAGCCTTTGAAGTGGCGCCAACTACTATACAAGGATGTTCTTCATTGTATTTTGGCTTTCTAAAATCAACTATCATTCTTTTGCTTATACGCAAACTTCCAATTAGCATACAAGATAAAACAAAGTCTATTCCTATAACGCTTCTTGGAAAAGGATTAAAAAAATCATCATAAAAATAATAAATTGCTAAAAATACAAGCTCAGCCAAAGCTAAAGCGATGACTAATTTACGCGCTTCATTAAGGGAGAAAAATCTCCAAGCAACTTGATAAATTTTAAAAAAAGCTAGAAAAATGATTTTAAGTAAAATCAAAATCACAGCACTTTTAAACATACCTTCATAAAATTCACTTGGGATGTCTGCACTAAAGCGTAAAGAAAAAGACAAATAAATACTTATAACAAAAAGTAAAATATCAGCGCCTAGAAAAAATCCTAAGCGTTTGCTTTTATAATCCATCTTAGTCCTTTAAGGTGTTTAAGATTAAAGTAGAAACTTCCTCTACATCAGCTTTGCTCATAGTAGTTGCACTTGGAAGGCAAATTCCATTACTAAAGAAAAACTCACTATTACCATTTAAGTAAGCATCGCAGCCTTTGTAAAGTTCTTGCAAATGCATTGGCTTCCAAAGTGGACGACTTTCGATTTTATTATCTTTTAAAACTTGTATGATTTTTAAAATTTTATCTTGAATTTGAACATTTTTATTTTCACATATACAATGTTTTTCATAAGTATTAAGTTTATTTAAATCAAAATCAAGTAAAGCAGTGCTTAACCAGCGATTTGACTTGGTATTTTCAAGCTCATTTAAAAAAGTAAAAGTTCCACTTAAAAATTCTTTATACCAGCTATAAATTTCACGCTTTTTACTCACTCTTTCTTCTAAAACTTCCATTTGAGCAGTACCGATTGCACCTAAGATATTGCTCATTCTATAATTATAACCATATTCTTTATGCTCATAATGAAGGCAATTTTCTCTAGCTTGGGTACTATAAAATCTTGCTTTTTCAAGATTAGCATGATTTTCACTCACAAGCATGCCACCACCACCTGTTGTGATGATTTTATTACCATTAAAAGAATATACTCCAAAATCCCCAAAAGTACCTAAAGCTTTATTTTTGTAAAAACTTCCCAAAGCTTCAGCAGCATCTTCGATTAAAAAAATCTCATTTTCTTTACAAATTTGGACAATCTCATCCATTTTAGAAGCATTACCATAAAGGTGTGTTAAAATGAGAGCTTTTGGCTTTTTAGGACTTTCTTTGATAGCTTTTTTTAATAAATTTACATCTAAATTATAAGTTTCATCACAATCAATAAATACAGGCGTAGCATTCATGTAAGAAATAGGCGCTACTGAAGCAATAAAGGTAAAACTTGAAGCTAGAACTATATCGCCTTCTTTGATGCCCAAAACTCTTAAAGCTAAATGAATAGCTGCAGTGGCTGCATTTAGAGCAAGTGCGTTAGAACTTTTTGTATAATCTTTAATACTTTGTTCTAAGGCATTAACAAACTCACCCAAAGGTGCTATATAATTACTTTCAAAAGCTTTGTGTATGTATTCTAATTCTTTTCCACTCATATGTGGTGCTGATAGAAAAAATCTCATTTTACCTCCTTTATTTTCTTGGCAGGAACTCCAGCATAAATGCCTTTAGAAGTTAAGTTTTTAACTACAACTGCTCCTGCGCCTAAAGTTATATCATCATATAAACTTATACAAGGAATAACACTTGAATTAACTCCTAAAAAACAACGCTTTCCTATTTTTACATTTCCTGTTAGTTTAGCTCCAACACTAATATGGCTAAACTCATCTACAAAACACTCATGCTCAATCACACAAGCAGTATTTAAAATCACACCTTTTGCAATACTAGCTTTAGCATTAACTACGACATTTGGCATGATTAAAATACCCTCATCATCTAAAAAAGCACTTGGGCTAATAATAGCACTTTTGTGTATCAAATTAACTAATCTAAATCCATCATCTTTTGCTTTTTTGAAAAGTTTTTCTCTAATAGAGTTTGCGCCAATAGCAATAAACATATCGTGTTTTTCTAAATTGGAGTGATATTTTAAGCCTTTATTATCATCTAAAAAGATGATTTTTTCATATCCTAAATTTCTAGCTACATCAGCACAGACTAAACCATGCCCACTAGAACCATATATATAAATACTTTTAGTTGTGTCCATTGAATTTATCCGTTGTAGCTACTCCTTCTTTATTAACCCCGCTTCTTTTTAAAACTTTAATAATGGTCATAAAAAAGATTTTAAGATCAAATAAAAAAGAGCAATTTTGCACATATTCTACATCATATTTAAATTTTTGCTCCCAAGAAATAGCATTGCGTCCATTAATCTGTGCCCAACCTGTAATGCCTGGTCTTACATCGTGGCGTTTTTTTTGCTCTTGATTGTATAAGGGTAAGTATTCTACAAGTAAAGGTCTTGGGCCTATGAAGCTCATATCGCCTTTTAATACATTAAAAAGTTGTGGTAATTCATCTAAACTCAAGCTTCTAACTAGCTTACCAAAAGGCTTTAAGCGTAATTCATCGGGAAGTAATTCTCCATTTTCATCGGCTTCATCACTCATAGTTTTAAATTTATAAATATAAAAAATTTTTTCATTTAATCCTGGTCTTGCTTGTTTAAAAAGCACACTTCCTTGAACGATTTTTAAAACAATACCTATAAGCACTATAAAGGGTAAAAAAATAATCAATAAAATCAAAGCCAAAAAAAAGTCAAAAACACGCTTTAAACCATTTTTATACATTTATAAAACCCCTATAAAAGTCAAGATATTTCAAAGCTATGATATTTTCATCATAATTTTGCGCTCTAAGAAAAGCATTTTGTGCTAAAGTATTTTTTAGTTTTTCATCTTCTAGTAAAACTGCTATTTTTTCAGCTAAATCCTTGCTATCTTTGCTTTTACAAATTAAACCGTCTATGGCATTATTCACTGCTTCAATGCAACCCTCAGCATCACTTACCACGCATGCTTTTTTACAAGCTTGTGCTTCTAAAACCGTTCTTGGATAGCCTTCTTTATAACTTGGTAAAACAAAAATATCGCATAAATTTAATAAATGTGCAATATCACTTCTTGTGCCAAGATAAAAAACATCATTTGAGTTTAAAAATTCTAATGGTGCACAAGATTTATTATCATCTCTTCCACCCACTAAAACAAAATTTGCCTTATCTTTTAAAATTTGGCTTGCTTCATAAAATTCTTTAATTCCTTTATGCCAAAGTGCTCTTGAAATCATTAAAACGATAGGTTTATCAGGCATATTGTGTTCTTTTAAAAAAGCTTGTTTTTCTTCTGTGCTAATTTTTAAAGGTAAAAATTGTTTTAAATTTAGCCCTACGGATTTGATGATTTTGATTTTTTCTTCTTTTAAGCCTAAATTTTTCATAAATAAAGCATTGCTTTCATTGACAAAAATAAAACCATTTGCAAGTTTAAAAGAAATTTTATAAAGTAAATTAATGCTTATTCTTACTAATTTGCTTTTAAAATCATCATCTATGTAAAAACTTCCTAAGCCTTCAACCAAACCAAAAGTGTATTTAATGCCCGCCATTTTAGCCGCTATAATACCTGTTGTATTGCTTTTGTGAGCGCTTGTTTGTAAAAGATCTAAATTTAAACTTTTGAGTGTATTTTTTAAACTAAGTAGATTTTTAAAAACAATTAAAGGATTGACACTTGATCTAGCTAAATCATAAAAGCAAACCTTATAGCCTAGCTCTTGTAACTTAATAGCAAAATCATCTTTTGGAGTGATGATTATAACTTCATGATTATTTTTTTCTAAAGCTCTGATGAGTGCAAGACGAAAATAATACACACTCATTGCGCTATGGGTTAAAATTCCTATTTTCATCTTTTTAGCCTATAAATTTTCGCTCTTGCATCATTAGTGACTTGCTCAAATAAATCTTGATCGTATTGATTTAATAAAAACATTTGTATGTAGGCACTATTATAAAGATTTTCATCCAAAATCACAAAGCTTTTATATTCTCTTAAAAAGAGTAAATAAATTTGAGCTTTTGAATCAATTTCATTGTAATAAAATTTGCCATTAGTGATGGATTCTATATCTACAAAAGCTTTTAAAGGTATAGTTGTACCTTCTAGTTTTAAAGCTCTAAAATCATTAATAATTTCTACTCCATTATCAAGCATAACAGAACCTGTTGTTTTATCTTGAGCTATGGCATTAGCTTGAGAGAAAAATAAACTTTTTTCTTGCTCTCCATTGTCAGGATTTGTATTTGCAAATTGTGCTACCACGGGCATGATACGCAACATTCTATAAGGCATGTAAATATATACATCTCTAGTTTTATTGGTATCAAATTTAAAATCTTTATCATTTAAACTTTCTAAAAAATCTTTAGCACTTGTTTGGTTATAATCTCTTACCATAGCTTTTAAAACATCAGGATAATTTTCTTTGAAAGATTTTTCAGTGTATTCTACGCTAAGTCTTGCCATATTGGCTGCTGGAATTTGTTCTTTACTTAAGACAAAAGATGAGAAAAAATTATCTTTTCCTAGGTGTTTTCCACCATCGATTAAGGTTTTTACATCGCTATAATAGCGTATTGGATAACCATAATCCCACCAAGCAACGACATAATCTTCTCTTTGAGCTTTATTTTTTAAATTATTTAAAATACTAGCTTCATAAGAAGTAAAAACAGTAGAGGATTTATAATAATAAATATGCATTAGGGCAGGACTTATACTAAAAAATGCAATGAGTATGAGCAAGATGTTTTTATTTTTTAGATTAAGTTTGATTTGTTTTTTTTCTAAAAAATTAAAAAATGTATATAAAAAATACCCAAAACCCAAAGCCATCACAGGAACTGCATAAATGGTAAATCTAAGTCCAGCTCTTAAAGCCATAAAACCTAGTGCAAGCATAGGTAGAGCCAAAAGCATACTTTTGTGATCTTTGCAAAGTAAGATAAAACCTATAAAAGAAAGGATAAATACTAAAACACTAGAGCTAATTCTTTGCATAAATACTTCAGGATCGATAGTATTTACTTCCATAATAGTTTCATTAACATTAAAATACATAAAGGCAGCATCTTTTAAATTTTGCACATCAGAAGCTTTGAAAACATAAAATTTAAGTTGATATAAAACAGGATCTAAACCACCACTTAAATGTAATATCAAAATGCTAATAAAAATCAAAGCCCAAACCATATAAAAATTAATTTTTTCTTCTTTAAAGGCAAAAATAGCAAATAACAATACAATTAAAGCAAGTTTATATTGCCATGCTAGCATACTTAAAGCTATGATCATTAAAGCAATAGCTAGATAAAAAATCTTTTCTTTTCTATGAAATACTAAAGTATAAAGACCAAAAAGTCCTATCATGGCAAAATTTAAAGAATAACTTGATGGATACCACCACAAATAAATCATGATAAAAACCGGACTTAAAAGTAGGGTAAAAATGTCTTTATTAATAGTTAAGCGTATAAAAGTAAGCAAAACAAGCATTGGTAAAACTAACACTAGCATATCAGTATCATAATACCCGCTCATAGTGCGGTTATAATAACTATTTGCAATGCTTCCAAGTAAGGCTGCTATAAAGCCATAAGTAGTGAGTTTATACTCTCTTGCGATTAATATAATAGGCACAACAATCAAAGAAGCAAAAAAAGTACTCATATATAAAATAATACTTTCAAAGCTAAAAGGTAAAATACTATAAAGCCAATAAGTTAAAGTAGAAAGTGAGCTTCCAAAATAAGATAAGTCATTAGGTTGATGAAAACCTGCTATCATATCTCTTGCACCTTCTGCAAAAGCATAGCCATCATTAGTAGTAATCATGAGTTGATCATTAAAGAAAAACTCATAAAACTCACTTGCCCAAGCTGCCCAGTATAACCTACACAAAACACTAAAAGCAAAGGCTATAAGGATTAAAATACAGGTATATTTTATAGAATTATTATCAGTGAAATTTTGTTGTAGTTTCATTTTATGCCTTGTTGAAAAATTCAAATAATTGCTTTGCTATGCTAATTTTATCAAATTCTTTTGCACGCAAAAAAGCCTTTTGTCTATATGAAGCTTTTAGTGCTTCATCATTGCACATTTTTTCTAAGCATTCTTGCATGGCTTTTTCATCATCTACTTTTACTAAAAGTCCAAACTCATCATCTAAAAATAGCTCCCTTGCGCCACTTTTATGATCAGTGCAAAGCACGGCAGTATTACAAGCTAAGCATTCGATTAAAACATTGGAAAAACCTTCAAAACTTGAAGCAAAAGCAAAAAAGTCACATTTGCTCATGTATTTATAAGGATTTTTATCAAAACCTAGTAAAAAGACTTTATCTTTTAAATTTAAAGTTTCTATTAAAGCTAAAAGCTCATCTTTTAAAATGCCCTCGCCTAAAATGACTAATTTTAAATCAGTTTTAACTTTTGCATAAGCTCTTATAAGCATAGCATGATTTTTACCACGATCAAGCCTTCCAACACTTAATATAAAAGGATCTTTAAAGTCTATTTTTTCTTTAGATTTTTCTATGATGTTTTCTAAGTCTATGGCATTGTATAAAATATCGCATTTTTTAGCCTCTATATTGAAATTTTGTATTAAATCTTCTTTGTTTCCTATAGAATTTGCTAAGATTAAATCTGCTTTGTTATAAAGTTTTTTAATAAGAAATTTATTGATAAAAGAATTTAGATTATTATGTTTATAAATCACACTTGGAGTAGTGCATTCATTGATAATAAGGGTTGATTTAAGTCCTAGGGATTTTGCCATTAACGCAATATAATTAGGTCTATTTAATAATACAAATTGCAAGTTGATTTTTAAATCTTCACAAAGTTTTTTGTATTTTATAGCTAGCAAGGGTAGTTTTAAAAATTTAGCTAAGTTACTTTCACTTGGACTTGATTTTTCAAGATAGTGGATATTAACTTCAGGAATATCATATGATATTTTATCATTCATTAAAATTAAATGTATTTCATATTTTAAATTTAACACAGGTAATAGCGTAGATACAACCCTTTCAGCGCCACCACTTCCTAAAGAATAAATAAAAATTGCTAGTTTTTTCATTTTAAACCCTTACTTCTTTGATTAAATCAAGCCATTTTTGTGCTACATTGGCCACTTCATAATCTTTACATCGTTGCTGTGCATTAAGCGCTAGTGTTTTTCTTAAATTTTCATCTTGCATTAAAAGTGCGAGTTTTTCGCTTAAAGCTTTTTCATCATCTAAATCTACTAAAAATCCATCTTTTCCATCATCAATTAAATCTTTATGACCGCTTGTGTATTTAGTGCTAATGCGCGCTACTTGATAATATAAACTTTCAAGCAAAACCGTTGGCAAGCCTTCTATGAAAGAGCAAAGGCAGATTATTTTTGCTTTTTTATAAAGCTCTTGCATATTTTCAACTTTACCTAGAAAATTAACTTTGATATTTAAATTCTTGGCTTCTTGTTCTAAATCTTGTCTTAATTCTCCATCGCCTGCTATGAAAAAGTTGTATTGTTTTTGTAAATTTGTATCTAGCCTTGCTATGGCTTTTAAAAACATAGAAGCATTTTTATTATGATCAAGTCTGCCTACAAAAATGACATTATTTTCTTTTTCTAAATTTTCTTTAATAGGGCTAAAATGACAAGGATTTGGCATATTGATAACTTTTTTAACAAAGTTTTCATAGTAATTTTTATCATCATTACTTAGCACGGTTAAAGCATTTGCATGAGGAAAACTTATACGGCGTAAAAACTTCCAAATTTTAGATTTTAAATAAGTATAAGAGCTATGCTCGCTAATGATTAAAGGTGTATTTAAACCTTTGTTTGCCCAAATGCAAGCAATATTAGTTGTATCTAAAAATGAGATAAAAACATCGCTTTTGTGGTCTTTAAGTGCTTGTTTTAAGGCTTTGAATTTTTTAATGCGTGAGGCTATTTTATTATAAAGAGTGGAAAAGTCAAACTGCTCTAGGGTAAAAAGTTTGATTTTTGGATCAAGCTTGTAAAAAGAGTCTTCTTTGTGAAATTTAATAATATTTATTTCATGATTTTTACAAAGTTCATTAGCTAAAGTGACTAATACTCTTTCAGCACCACCTGAATTTAAAGTAGCTATGATGAAAGTGATTTTCATACTTGTTCCTTTAAATGCCCATGTTTTACTTCAAATACTCTATCGCAACCTTGTATAGTTGAGAGCCTATGAGCTATGATGATGAGGGTTTTATCTTTTGAAATTTTATAGATTTCTTCCATGATTTTTGCTTCACTTTCTTGATCAAGAGCACTAGTTGCTTCATCTAAAACTAAAATTTCAGGTTGTTGGTAAAGCGCTCTTGCTATGGCTATTCTTTGTCTTTGGCCTCCACTTAAAAACGAACCTGAATCACCTACCTTAGTATGCACTCCATCTTCAAGTGAATTTACAAAGCTTTCAAGATTAGCTTGTTTGATCACTTTGTGTAAAAGCGCTTCATCTACTTCTTCTCCAAAGCTAATATTTTTAGCAATAGAATCATTAAAAAGATAAATTTGTTGAGGTATGTAGCCAATTTTACTTCTAAAACTTTTTATATTGCTCTCATCAAGCTTAATTCCATCTACAAAAATAGCTCCATCGCTTGGTTTTAAAAGTCCTATGATAAGATCAACTAAAGTACTTTTACCACTTCCACTTTTACCTATAAAAGCGATTTTTTCATTTTTATTAAGCTCAAAATTTAAATTTTTAAATAAGTTTTTCTTACCCTTATAAGCAAAGAAAAGATTTTTCAAAACGATTTTTTCTTTAAATTCAATACTTTCATCGCCTAGTTTTTCTTCTTTTTCATTGAACATATTATAAATAATATCTAAAGAGTTTTTATAATATGTGATTTCATTATAACTTGTGATGATACGATTAGCACTTGGCATAAGCCTATAAAGAGCCACCACAAAAATAGTAATAGTTGCTAAGATAGATGAAATATCACTTTCATATCTTAAAACTAAATACACTACGATAAAACAAAGCATACAAAAACCTATACCTTCAAGGTAAATTCTAGGAATGCTTGACATGCTTTCATTGCTAATGTTTGCTTTGGCAAAAAGCCCGCTTTGAATTTCATAAAGTTTTTGTGTGCTTTGTTCTTTGGTTTTGAGTTTGATGATCTTAAGGTTGTTTAAATTTGCATTTAAAATTTCAAAATAATTTTTCATCGCCTCTTCTCTAGCTATGGAAGCTTTTTTTACCAAGGGTGAGAGGATTTTAATCAAAATAAAAGCATTTAAAAGTAAAAAAGCACTTAAAGCTAGGGTAATTTTATAGTTGATAATTAGCAATAAAGTATAAAGTAAAAACACCACAAAGCTTTCACTTAGCATAAGTAAAAAAGCACTAATTAAAGTGCTTAAATGAAATACTTCTTGAGTAATAGTTTTTAAAAGTTCTGATTGATTTTTGTTAGTAAAATTTTCATATTCAAGGTGTAGGTATTTATCAAAAATACGACAAGCAAGGCTGTGGTAACGCCCTTTAGAAAAACGCGCAAGCAAATGAAAATAAAAGGCATTTAAAAAGGCTCTAAAAATATAAAAGGCGATTAATATACAGCCAAAATAAGCAATAATCTTATAACTTGGTAAATTTAAATACTCATATACAGGTTGAAAATAGGAGCTTTTTTCTAAAAGCTCAAAATTACTCGCCACTGATACAAAAGGCATGATCAAAGAAATAGCAAAGCTTTCTATAAATCCTATAAAAATAGAAAAAATTAGCAAAGCAAATAAAAATTTCTTATCATGGGCATTGAGTATGAAAAAAAGTTTTTTTAACACTGTTTTTCCCACTCATAAGCACTTTTACAGATTAATTCTAAATTATCATATTTTGGTTTCCAATTGGTTAGGGTTTTGATTTTATCAGCATTTGAAATAAGCACAGAAGGATCCCCAGCTCTTTTTGGTGCAAGTTCTACCGTGAAATCTACTCCGCTTACTTTTTTCATGGTTTCAATAACTTCTTTTACGCTAAAACCGTGTCCATATCCTACATTGAAAATATTACTTTCATTGTTTTCTAAGTATTCTAAAGCAGCTAAATGTGCACTTGAAATATCATCAACATGGATAAAATCTCTAATACAAGTACCATCTTTAGTATTATAATCATCACCAAAAATATAAAGTTTTTCTCTTTTTCCTGTGGCTACTTCAGCAGCAACCTTGATAAGTAAAGTAGCTTTTGGATAGCGTTGACCTATAGGATAACTCATGCAAGCACCTGCTACATTGAAGTATCTTAAAATGCAGTATTTAAATTCAGGATTAGCCATATTAGCATCTTGCAAGACTTTTTCGCTCATTAGTTTGCTTTGTCCATAAGGATTAATCGGTGCTAATGGACTTTGCTCATCTACGATAGGAGTTTGTGGCTCTCCATAAGTAGCTGCGGTTGAAGAAAAAATGAATTTTTTCACACCTGTTTCTAAACAAGTTTGGATTAGATTACTTGTGTTTGCGGTATTGTTCATATAATATTTTAAAGGATTTTCCATACTTTCAGGAACTTCAATACTAGCTGCAAAATGCACAATTGCATCAAATTTTTCTTCTTTGAAAAGTTTTTTAATCCCAGCATAATCGCTTAAATCTTGCTCAAAAAACTTAAAAGGTCTGATTTTAGAAAGTTCATCCAAACTTTTTTTACTGCCTTTTGAAAGATTATCTAATACACAAATTTCATGATTTGTTTCTAAAAATTGTTTTAAAGTATGAGAGCCTATGTATCCTGCGCCACCGGTGATTAAAATTTTCATTTTTATCCTTTTTGTGATATTTAATAATAGTTATTTTAATATACTTTTCTTAATTAATTTAAAACTTACTCTTTTCTTTTTCTATGGCTTCTAAAAATGGCTTTTGATAGCTTTTATCGCTATGTTTTTGCAAAAGCTCTTCTTTGAAATTTTCTAAAATATTAAGATAATCTTCTTGGGTTAAATTACCTTTAATGAGTTCGTATTTTAAAAATAGCATATAGGTGTTTAACACATCACTCTCGCAATACTCGTGAATTTTTTCTAATTTGTTTTGATAAAAAAGTTCTAATACTTCATTTCCATGCACATCATACTTTCCAGGAAGTCCTGCCATAGCACAAAGTGTGTCAAGTTTTAAGCCTTTTTGGCCAAAACTTCCTAAAGATTCTAATAAATCACAATGTTTATTTTCTACAAATTTGCTTTTGTAGTTATTCCATTTATCGCTTGCGTCCAAATAAGCACTTGCGTTGATATTGTATTTTAATGCTCTTATAACAAGCAAAGGCATGTCATAGCTTTTGCCATTAAAACTTACAAGGCGGGGTTGGTGTTTATCTATGAAGTTAAAAAACTCTTCTAGCATTTGTTTTTCATTTTCGCCTTTGATTTTATTGACTTTGATGAAATTTCCAAATTTATCTGCAATCACTGCACAAATGCTTACAACTTTATGAAAAGGTAGGGGTAAAAATTCACTTCCACTTTCTTCTTTTTGTCTTTCTAAAGCTTGCTTGCTAATGCTTAAATCATCGCCATTAAAATTATAAAGATGTTTTATCAATTCTGCATCAGGAATGCTCTCACAATCAAAAACGCAAATATATTCTTGCATGATAAACCTTTTTTTAAAAAAATCTTTGTTAAAATCATAACAGAAAATTTAAAAATAAAGTAGTATATGAAAATAGGTTTGGTTAAATTATCTGCACTTGGAGATATCATCCATGCGGTAATTGTTTTACAATTTATTAAAAAGCATTATCCTAAGGCGAGTATTGATTGGTTTGTAGATGCAAGATTTGCAGGATTATTGCAAGATCATCCAATGATCAATGAAGTTTATGCCCTGCCTTTGAAAGATAGAAAATTCAAAGAAGTTTTTGCTATGCTTTTTGAAGCTAGGCAAAATAAATATGATGTTGTGATTGATTTGCAAGGTTTGATTAAATCTGCTTTAGTGAGTAAATTTTTATGTGCTAATACTTTTGGTTTTGATCAAGAAAGCATAAAAGAGGGCTTTGCGAGCAATTTTTATACGCATAAATTTGCGTGTAATTATGAAGAAAATATTATCGTGCGTAATCTTTCTTTGGTAGCTTATGTGCTAAATGAGCATTTTGATCATAGTGACATAGAGTTAAAACAAAGTTGTTTTAGCGTAGATGATGAGTTAAAAGAAGAGCTAGAGCAAAGACTTTCTTTAAGTGAAAGTGCGCCAAATATACTCATACATGTAGGCTCATCTATGCCTAATAAAATTTACCCAAAAGAGCGTTTGATACTACTTTGCAGAATGCTTTTAGAGTATTTTACTAGTGCAAAAATCATGCTTGGTTGGGGTAATGTTAATGAGTTTAATTTTGCTAAAGATATAGTTTTAAATTTAAAACATTTGAAAATAGAACTTGCACCAAAATTAAGCTTAAGTGAGCTTTGTGCTTTAACTAAGACAAGTGATTTAATTATCGGAAATGATAGCGGGCCTACTCATTTAGCCTTTGCATTAAACAAGCCTTCTATAACGATTTTTGGTGCTACTCCTAGCCAAAGAAATACTTATGAAACAAATATCAACAAAACAATCAATGCAGGTAAAAAAATACTGCATTCAAAACATATAGATAAAAGTGATTTTTGCATACAAAATATCGATGAAAAAGATATTTTTAAACTAGCTTGTGAGCTTTTAGAAAAATGATAAATTATGTATATCTAAGCCTTTTTTATATATTAAAAGCCCTTGTGAAGATTTTACCTGTAAAACTTTTAAATTCTTTTGCAAATTTGGTTGCTTTAATCACTTATAAGTTAAATCACAAACACCGCAAAATCATTGACATAAACTTAAAAATTTGCTTTCCTGAAAAAGATCAAAAATGGCGTGATGAAACTAGTCTTAATATCTATAAAAATTTTGCTAAATTTGGGATTGATTTTATCAAAAATCAAAATGCAAGCAAAGAAGAAATTATCGATAAAATTTGCTTTGATGATGAGGAGCAAATTTTAAATATAATGCAAAGTAAAAGACCCTTGATTGTAACTACGGCTCATTATGGTAACTGGGAGCTTTTGGCTTTGTCTTTTGGAGCTAAATTTCAAGGAATTTCCATAGTTGGAAGAGCACTTGATAGCGTGATAATGGATAAAATTTTAAGTAAAAATCGCACGCAATTTAATATAGAGCTTATAGAAAAAAAGGGCGGGCTTAGAAAAATGCTAAAAGCCTTAAAAGAAGGTAGATCGCTTGGAATTTTAACCGATCAAGATGCAGTGGATAGTGAAAGTGTAAAAATACAATATTTTAACCAAGAAGTAAATTTCATAGCAGGTGCAAGTGTACTTGCTAAAAAAACAAATGCTATGATTTTACCTTGTTTTGTGTATCAAAAAGATGAGAAATTTTTTGTAAAAACTTTTAAGGCTTTAGATGCAAGCAAGGCAAGTATAGAAGAGCTTACTAAGTATCAAGCAAAGTGTTGTGAAGAGATGATTAAATTTAAACCTGATGAGTATTTTTTCTTTCATAAGAGATTTAAAAGATACAATCATGAATTATATTTATAGGACATAAAATGGATTTAAAGCAAATTAGTGTGATAATGATTGTTAAAAATGCTCAAAAAACTTTAAAAGCTTGCTTGGAATCTTTGCAAGAATTTGGCGAGATAGTTTTGATAGAAAATGATAGCAATGATGATACTTTAAAAATTGCTTATGAGTTTAGTAAAAGTTATAAAAATATCAAGATTTATCAGCATAAATTTATAGGTTTTGGACCTTTGAAAAATTTAGCCATAAGTTATGCTAGCAATGATTGGATTTTTAATATTGACGCAGATGAGCTTGCTAAGAAAGAATTTTTACAAGAATTAGGGCAAATTGAGCCTAATAAAGAAGATATTATAGCCTTACCAAGAGAAAATTTATATAATGGAGAGTGGATTAAAGCTTGTGGGTGGTGGCCCGATCATGTAATGCGGGTGTTTAATAAAACCCATACTAATTTTAATGAAAATTTAGTGCATGAGAGTTTGATTTTATATGAAGATAGTAAAAAGATTAAGTTGCAAAATGGTTTGAGACATTTTGCGTTTGATGATATCGATAGTTTGCTAGATAAGCTTCAAAAATACTCTAAGCTTTGGGCTTTGCAAAATTTACACAGAGAAAGTAGTGTTTGCAAGGCATTGCTAAGAGGAATTTGGACGTTTTTTAGAAATTATGTTTTGAAAAAAGGGATTTTTTATGGCTATAAAGGCTTTATCATAAGTACTTGCAATGGTCTTGGGGCCTTTTTTAAATATATGAAATTGTATGAGTTAAAAAAACAAAAGCCAAAAACTTGTGCTTTGATCATCACAACCTATAATCAAAAAGAAAGGCTTGCTTTGGTGCTTGATAGCGTTAAAAACTTAGAGCCTTTACCAGATGAGGTTTTAATAGCTGATGATGGAAGCAGGGAAGATACAGTCAAGCTTATACAAGCTTATCAGAAAGATTTTCCATGTAAGTTAGAGCATATTTGGCAAGAAGATAAGGGGTTTAGACTAAGTGAGATTAGAAACAAAGCTATTAAAGCTTCTAAAAGCGAATATATAATCGTTATAGATGGAGATATGGTTTTAGAAAAAAGTTTTGTAGCTGATCATTTGAAATTTGCACAAAAAAAAGTATTTTTGCAAGGTTCTAGGGTGATTTTAAATGAAAAAGAAAGCAAAGAACTTTTAAGCAAAAATGATTTTAGTTTGGCTTTTAATAAAAAGGGTTTTAAAAATCAAAGAAATATTTTTTTAGCTAAATGTATATATAAATTTTCAAAACTAGCTAAGAAATTTTTTAAAAAATCACAACTTATTAAAGGTATAAGAGGCTGCAATATGAGCTTTTATAAAAGTGATTTTGAAGCCATTGAGGGATTTAATGAAAAATTTATAGGCTGGGGTAGGGAAGATAGCGAGTTTGTAGCTAGATTTTTATTTAATGAGGGAGTGTTTAAAAGGCTTAAATTTAATGCTCTGGCTTATCATATCTACCATGAAGAAAATAGCAAAAATATGCTTGAAATCAATCATCAAATTTATCTTGAAACTATAAAAAATAAAAAAATAACTTGGAGATAAAGTATGAAAAAAGTAGGCATAGTAATTCCCATATACAATGTAGAAAAATATCTAAAAGAATGTTTAGATAGTGTAATCAATCAAACCTATACTAATTTAGAAATCATACTAGTAAATGATGGTAGTACAGATGAAAACTCACTCAATATTGCAAAAGAATACACTCTAAAAGATAAAAGAATCACCCTTTTTGATAAAAAAAATGGTGGACAAAGTAGTGCTAAAAATGCTGGGATTGAATTTTTATCAAATAATTATAAAATAAGTTTTTTAAAAGAAGAGGGGCAGCTATATACTTTTAGTATTTCTAATGCAAACCCTTATTGTATTTCAAGAATTTATAAAAACAAGCAAAATGATAAATTATTAAAAATTCCAGAGATTGATTATATTATATTTTTAGATTCAGATAATTTTTGGGAGTTAAATACCATAGAAGAGTGTGTTTTAAGAATGAATAATGTTGATGTTTTATGGTTTGATTATATGTGTATTTATGAAGAAGGAATAAAAGATAAAGGCCAAAAAACAAAAATGGAAATATTTAATTATACTAAAGAGTGTATTATTACTCCAAGAGAGTATGCTAAGCAAGCTTTAAAAGTAGGTTCAAGGGATGTTGCTTTTGGCGTAATGGGAATGATAAATTTTAATTTTTTAAAAAATATAAAATTAAAATTTATAAATAAAATCATTAATGAAGATGTGCATTTTGGCCTGATTTTATTTGCAAGTGCTAAATCTATATATGTTTTTCCAAAAAAAATGTATTTATGTCGATTAAGAGCTAATAGTGTTTCTAATCATGATAAAAAAGTTACAAAGGCAAATATAGCTGACTATTTTAAAGATATATATGATGTTTTTGAGCAAGATCCTAAAAAGACAAAAGACTATCTTAAAGCTGTAAGCAGGGTTGTGATGGCTTTGGAATTTATAGAATTTTTTAAAAACAATTATGGAGAGAATATTGAAGCAATGAAAAAAGTATTTTTACCTTTTTATGCAAAAAAAGCTTTAATGATCAAAAAATTTAAAAAAGATCCTTTAAATTTAAAGGAAAAATTACCCATAATCAAACCTTTTATTCAAACAAAAATTCCTTATGATCTTTGGAAAATTTGGCAAAAAATTAAAAGAATTTTTAGGTTTTAATTGTTTGTTTGGATATTGTAAAAAACAACTTGGAGATAAAGCATGAAAAAA